>JAUXCH010000704.1 GCA_030618975.1 Planctomycetia bacterium | reverse complement strand
GGTGTCGTAGCGCTTGGGGTCGAACACGGCGCCCCTTCGTGAAGATCTTCCCCAGGGTAGATCCGCGTGCGCTGGAATGCACGGCCTCGGGGTGCGGTACCGTGTCCCGATGCCGGATTCCTCGACCCCACGCCACATCGTCGCCCTCGGCGGTGGCGGCTTCTCGCAGGAGCCCCAGAACCCGCTGCTCGACGACTTCGTGCTCGGTCTGACGGGGAAGTCGAGGCCAAAGATCTGCTTCCTGCCGACGGCGAGTGGAGACGCTGCGACCTACGTCGAGGAGTTCGAGGCGGCCTTTCCCGCGTCGCGAGCCGAGGCCTCGTGCCTGACGTTGTTTCACGATGCGGGCATTGCGGATCTCCGCGCGCACCTGCTGGCGCAGGACGTCGTGTACGTCGGCGGCGGGAGCACCGTGAACCTCCTCGCCGTGTGGCGCGCCCACGGCGTGGACGGGCTGATGCGCGAGGCGTGGGAGGACGGTGTCGTGCTCGCCGGGATCAGCGCGGGGATGATCTGCTGGTTCGAGTCGAGCGTGACGGACTCCCTGGGGGGGGCCGCCTCGCCGCTTCACGACGGGTTGGGGTTCCTCGCGGGCAGCGCGTGCCCGCACTACGACACGGAGGCGGAGCGACGGCCCGCGTACCGGCGCTACGTCGCGGAGGGCGTCCTTCCGCCGGGCTACGCCGCCGACGACGGCGTGGCGCTCCACTTCGTCGGGCTCGACCTGCGTGAGGCGGTGTCATCGCGCGCGGAGGCGAAGGCGTGGCGACTGGCCGTCGAAGGCGACGGCGCGCTCGAGCGGGAGATCGAGACGCGCTACCTCGGGTGATCGGTCGTGAGACCCGCCAAGGCGACGCTTCCCGGACGCGGAACCTGGGATCCACGGCAACCCGCGGAAGTACGACCACAGGGCCCGGATCGCCCACGCCGCGATCAGTCGATGATCCTGAGGCCGTGCTCGGCAAGCCGCTGAAAGTCGGACGGGTTCATCGTCGCGAGAGATGCCTGCTCGATGATCGCGGTCGCGGCGATCATGCAGTCCAGGAGCGAGCCGCGCTTGCGGCCGGCCGCGTTGAAGAGATCCGCGGCAAGCCGTGCCGCCTCCCCGTCGAAAGGAACCTGCACAGTGACGATTCGTCGCGCGAGCGCGAGGTGGGAGGAAGCCAGCGGACCGCAGAGAAACTCCGCCCAGCCCACGGAGCTGATGCCAAGACTCTCTCCGCCGCGGAGCCATTCCCGCATCCTCCGGTCCGCGACCGAGTCGCGGACCAGCGCCTGGATCAGAAAGCACGTGTCGAGGTGGATCACGGGGTCCTGGGCCGGGGAGTGGCGCGACGCTCTTCACGAATCTCCCGCTTCCACTTTGACGCGGCATCGCCGGAAAGTCCGAGCGACTCCTGCAACTCGGTCAGCGCCATGAGCGCGTCCACGTTCCCCGTGCTCTCCCCCGCGGCTGCGCTGTGGATCGCCCGGCGCAGGGCTTCTGACTTGGGGATCCCCAACCGCCGTGCCATCGCATCGAGGACCCGGACCGTTTCGACATCGAGCGAATAGGTCGACTTGATCTTGCTGGTGGCCATACACAGAGAGTACGGCCATACTCGCGATCCGTCAACGCACTCCTGGAAGACGGTGCAGGTCCCCCCCCCGGCGCGGTGCCTGACCTCAGAGGCCGAGAGCGGTCTTGCGTTGCCCCCGGCAGGGACGTCGCGAGGTCGGTCGTGCGCCGCCGCGTCAGCCGCTGATGAGCTTCAGGCCCGCCTCGAGGCCCTTCAGCGTCAGCGGGAACATGCGCTGCTCCATCAGGGCGTGGAGGATGCCGATCGACTCCGTGTGGGGCCACCAGGGCTCGGGCACCGGGTTCAGCCACATGGCGTGCGGCCACCGGGCGAGCGCGCGCCGCATCCACACGGCGCCCGGTTCGTCGTTGTGGTGCTCGACGGAGCCGCCGGGCATCGTGATCTCGTACGGGCTCATGCTCGCGTCGCCCACGAAGATCACCTTGTAGTCGTCGCCGTAGGTCCTCAGGAGGTCCATCGTGGGGACCACCTCGAGGTGCCGGCTGCGGTTGTCCTTCCACACCCGCTCGTAGAGGCAGTTGTGGAAGTAGAAGTGCTCCAGGTACTTGAGCTCGGAGCGCGCCGCCGAGAACAGCTCCTCCACCGTGCGGACGTGGCGGTCCATCGAACCGCCCACGTCCAGGAAGAGCAGCACCTTCACCCGGTTCTCGCGGGCGCGGATCATCTTCAGGTCGAGGTAGCCTGCGTTGTCGGCCGTGGCGCGGATCGTCTCGGGCAGGTCGAGCTCCTCTTCCGCGCCTTCCCGGACGAGCTTGCGGAGCCGGCGCAGCGCGATCTTGAGGTTGCGGGTGCCGAGCTCGACGGCGTCGTCGAAGTCACGGAACTCGCGCTTGTCCCACACCTTGACCGCGCGCTGGTGGCGCGATCCGTCCTGTCCGATCCGCACGCCCATGGGGTTGTAGCCGTAGGCGCCGAAGGGCGAGGTGCCCAGGGTTCCGATCCACTTGCTGCCGCCCTGGTGGCGCTCGTGCTGCTCCTCGAGGCGCCGGCGCAGCTCGTCCATGAGCTCTTTCAAACCCCCGCGTTCCAGCGCGGCGCGCATCTCCTCCTCGGTGAAGTGACGTTCGGCGAGCTTCCTCAGCCACTCCTCGGGGATGTCGGTGAGGTCCAGCTCGAAGCCCTCGAGACCCTCGAAGGACTTCTTGAAGACGAGGTCGAACCGGTCGAGGTAGCGCTCGTCCTTCACGAGCGTGGCGCGCGCGAGGTAGTAGAAGTGCTCGACGTCGTACTCCGCGACGCCGCGCTGCAGCGCTTCGAGGAGGGTGAGGTACTCCCTCAGGGTCACCGGGATCCCGGCGCGGCGCAGCGTCTCGAAGAAGGGAACGAACACGAGGGGTGGGCTCTCAGTTCCAGCCGGGCCGATCGTCGCTGAGCAGTCCGCCGACGAGATGGACGTCCTGCTCGTTCTTGAGGAGCGCTCCGAAGAGCGGGGGGAGGAAGCGTCTCCGGTCCTTCGAGCGGAGCGCTTCCGGGGGGATGTCCTCGGCGACCAGGAGCTTGAGCCAGTCGAGGAGCTCCGAGGTCGAGGGCTTCTTCT
>JAUXCH010000111.1 GCA_030618975.1 Planctomycetia bacterium | reverse complement strand
GCACCGCGGCGCAGAACGGACTGGGCGTCGGCATCCGCGTCGAGGGGCTCTGCTTCTTCATCCTCGTGGGCTTCGGACTCGCCGCGGGTCCGATGGTGGGCCAGAACCTCGGGGCGGGCCGTCCGGACCGCGCGGCGCGCGCCGCGTGGACGGCGGTGGGGATGGCCATGGTCCCGTCGCTCCTCTTCACCGCCGTCTTCGGGCTTGCGCCGGGGGTCTTCTTGTCCGTGTTCGCGCAGGACGCGGCGACCATCGCCTACGGGACGGAGTACCTGCGCATCGTCGCGGTGTGCTTCGTCTTCCTGAACCTCGAGGTGGTGCTCGCGCACGCCTTCGTCGGTGCCGGCGACACGCTGCCGCCGATGCTCGTCGACGTGCCGCTGACGGCGCTCAGGATTCCCCTGGCCTGGTGGCTGGGGGGGCTGTGGGGCGTGCAGGGCATCTGGTGGACGATCTCGCTGACGGCCGTGGCACGCGGCGTGGGCATGGCGCTCTGGTTCTCCCGGGGGCGGTGGCAGCGATCGAGGCCCGACCTGGACGGTTGAGCCGCCGGAGATCCCGGCCTGCCTGGTCATGAGGTTGCCAGGCCGTGAGGTTGCCGGTCCACGCCCTCCGGGATACGGTTCCCTGCTTGCCGAGGAGACACGATGTCGGATCTGCAGGACGCACTCCGGAAGCTGGTGGCCCGAGCGGGTCACTGGACGGAAGTCCGGTACCACCGGCGGCGCGGCCGGGCCCTCAGCGTGCGAAAGGACGAGGTCGTCGAGATGACCTCGGAGCACACCGAGGGGGTGGGGCTCCGCGTGCTGATCGACGGGACCTGGGGGTTCGCCTCCACGTCGGACCTGACGGCGCGCGGCCTCGAGAAGGCGCTCGAGCGCGCGGATGCGATGGCGCGCGCGCTGGCGTCGGTGAAGAAGAAGCGCGTCCGGCTGGCCGAGGGCGGCCGGCTCGCTCGCGGCGACTTCCTCGTGCCCGGGTACGAGGAGCTGGACGCGATGCCGCTGGAGGAGAAGTTTCGCGTCGTACGGGAGTCGGAGGCGAGGATCCGGGCGAGCTCCAACCGCATCGAGTCCGCGAACTGCCGCTACACCGAGGCGTTCGATGACAAGATCCTCGTCACCTCCGACGGCGTCGATGCGCGGGTGCGCCTGGTTCGGCCGTCCATCCGTTTCAGCGCGACGGGCGCGGACGGTGCGCGCCGGACGAACGGCTCCGACTCCGTCGGCGGTACGGGTGCCTGGAAGTGCCTGTTCGGCAACCGCAGCGCGGACCGGATGATCGACCAGGCCGCGGCCGGCGCCGTGGACCAGCTGTCGGCGCCCGACGCCGAGGGCGGCCGCAAGCGCGTGATCCTCTCGCCTTCCATGGTCGGACTGCTCAGCCACGAGGCCATCGGGCACACCGTCGAAGCCGACTTCGTATCGGCGGGATCCGTCGCCGCCGGGAAGATCGGCGAGATCGTGGCGTCCCCGCTCGTCACGCTGTGCGACAGCGGCATCAGCGAGTACGCCGACGGCGCCGGCGGGATCCTCCCCGTCGACGACGAGGGCGTGGTCGCGGGACGCACGCCGATCATCGAGCGGGGACGCCTCGTCAGCTACCTGCACAGCCGGGAGTCCGCGGCCGAGTACGGCGTGGAGCCGACCGGCAACGGGCGCGCGTTCACCTACCGCGACGAGCCCTTGATCCGGATGCGCAACACCTACATCGAGCCCGGCGAGTCCGAGCTCGAGGACATGATCGAGGGCATCGACGACGGGTACTTCATCGACGGGCCGGGCGGCGGCCAGGCGGATGCCACCGCCGAGTTCATGTTCGGCGCGACCCGCGTACGTCGCATCCGGGGCGGCAAGCTGGGCGAGACGGTGAAGCACCTGGCGGTCTCCGGGAACGCATTCGACGTGCTGAAGTCCGTCGATGCGGTGAGCAAGGACTTTCAGTGGGACCTCGGTTCGGGGTACTGCGGCAAGGGGCAGCCCGCGAAGGTGGATGCGGGCGGACCCTACGTGCGTTGCGAACTGATGATCGGAGGTGCGCAGTGAGCACGCCCCGGGAAACGGCGGGCACGCTCCTGAGGCGGGCCGACGTGGCACTCGACGAGCTGTCGAAGGCGGGCGGCAACGAGCACGAGGTCTTCGCATCGCACTTGACCGAGCTGAGAGCCGTCTACGAGCACGACGACTTTTCGGTGAGCGCGAGCAACGAGGGGTCGGAGTTCGGCATCCGGACGATCGACGGCGGCCGACTGGGGTTCGTGACCACCAACGCGGAAGGCGAGGAGGCGCTGCGCGCCGCGGCTCGCGAGGCGCATACCCTGGCGCGGATCTCGACCGCGAGCGAGTTCCACCACGTCGCGGAGGGGCCCACGGTCTTCGAGCACGAGGAGGTCTGCGACCCGGAGCTGCTGGCCGTGAGGCCGGAAGCGCTCTACGCCTGGTTGGCGCGCGTCGTCGAGGAGGCGCGCCGCGACGAACGTGTCACCCTGGACCGCGCCGTGGTCAGCTGGGCGCTGGGGACGGACGTCATCGCCAACTCGCTCGGCGTGCGGGGGTCCTCAGGCCACGCGTCGTGCCGGTGGATGGCCATGGGCATGGCGAAGTCGAACGGCGAGGTCACGAGTTTCGACTCCGACGGGTCCGAGGCGATGAAGCGGAGCGCGATCGAGGCGGAGATCGGGCGAACCATCGGTGAGTTCCGCGAGTCGGTCGTGGGGTCGCTCGGCGCACGCGCCGGCGAGTCCTACCGGGGCGCCGTGCTGCTCCATCCCAGCGTCGTGATGGATCTCCTCGGCGACCTCGTGCAGGCCAACTGCAACGGTCGCATGCACGTCGACGACACGACCCCCTGGAAGGGCCGGGTCGGCGACGTGGTAGCCTCCCAGATGCTGACGATCACCGAGGATCCGGCCAACCGGGACCTCGCCGACTGGGCCCCGTTCGACCGCGAGGGCGTGCGCACCGCGCGTCACGCACTGATCGACGGCGGGCGGCTCGGCTTCGTCGCGTACGACGGTTTCAGCGCGCGCCGCGCAGGCGCGGTGCCGACCGGAAACGCCGCAGGTGGGTCGGGGGGACTCCCGTACGTGGGATTCTCGAACGTCACCGTGACGGCCGATCCCGCGCACGGCAAGGTGCTGGGCGAGGCCGACTTGACGAAGGAGCTCGGCTCGGGCCTCGTCGTCAAGCGGTTCAGCGGCAACCTGGACCCGCAGTCGGGTCAGTTCTCCGGCATTGCGAAGAACTCCTGGTGGGTCCGCGACGGGGAACGTGCGCACGCCGTGAACGAGGTCATGATCGCCGGCAACGCGTTCGAGGTCCTCGAGCGGATCTTGGCGGCGGGCGACACCCTGCACTCCCTCATGGGGGCGGACCGTGCGCCCTACCTGCTCGTCGACGGCGTGAGCGTCACCGGCGGCTAGCGTTGCGCCCGTCCCGCGCAGCCGTGTCCGATCCGAACCGTGCCCCGTCCGGCCCGAGGGGCGCGTCGCTTTTCCCGGGACGGCCCGAGTGCACGCCCGGACTACTCATGAAGGGGTGCGTCGAGCGGGTGAGCCAGCAGAGGTCAGGCCGCCACGGGCGATGGGGCAGCGTGGAGACACTGACAGACTGTCCTGCGTCGTCAGACGCGCCGAGGTCAAGGAGCGACGAGGAGTCGATGCCGCTGCGCATCGATGACGAGGAGAGACGATGAGATCGGCGATGGCTGGCGGCGCAGGACCGCGCACCTTTATGAGTAGTTCGGGGTAGAGTCCTGGGCGGGGAGAAGGACCGGGGACCGCGTCAATGAGCGGGCTGCCTGCGGGTATCGACCGACTCGGACCGTACGAGATCGTGCGCGAGGTCGGATGCGGGGCCATGGGGGCGGTCTACCTGGGCCGCGCCGGCGCCGAGCGGGTCGCGCTCAAGGTGATCCACGAGCACCTCGTGCGGGAGCCCCGGTTCTTCAAGCGCTTCGAGCGGGAGGCGGAGGCGGGCTCGCGCGTGAGGCACCCGAACGTGGTCCGGACGCTCGATCACGGCACCTCGGCCGCGGGCGATCTTCCGCTCTGCTACCTCGTCATGGAGTTCGTAGAGGGCCGGACGCTTCGGAGTCTCCTGCGCGAGCTCCGCACCGTGCCCGAGGCTCTCCTCCTGGAGATCGCCCGGCAGACGACGGCAGGGCTTGCGGCGATCCACGAGGCGGGCATCGTCCACCGGGACCTCAAGCCCGAGAACGTCCTCATCACGAACGACGACCGCATCCGGATCATGGACCTGGGCATCGCGCGCATCACGGACGCGGCCTCCACGCTCACACGCGAGGGAGAGTTCTCCGGCTCCCTCCCGTACGCGGCCCCGGAGCAACTCCAGGGCGAGGACGCGAGTCCCTCGGCGGATCTGTACGCGCTGGGCGTCGTCCTCTACGAACTGGGCACGGGACACAACCCTTTCGATCTCGACTCCCTGCCCGCGGTCATCCACGCGCATCTGAAGTCGGTGCCCGAGCGCGCCGCCACGCTCAATCCCGAGCTGTCCACCTTCCTGAGCGAAGTCCTCGCGTGCCTGCTCGCCAAGGAGGTCGAGGCGCGCTTCGCCTCCGCCCGCGAACTGCTCGAGGTGCTGGAGGCCGGGGAGGACTCGACGTGGTGGAGCCTGCGGCGTCGGCAGATCCAGCACGAACTGCAGGACGTGCCCGACGTGCCCGTGCGCCGGGAGACACGCCTCCACGGTCGCGGGACGGAGCTTGCGGCCCTGGAGCGGTGCTGGCAGTCCGCGCAGCGAGGCGAGGGGCGCGTCGTCCTGCTCGAGGGCGAGGCCGGCATCGGCAAGTCCCGCCTGGTGGATGCGTTCCTCCGATCCGCGGACACGAGCGACGCGCACGTTCTCTACGGCTCGTATGCGCCCTCCGGTGGACTGGGCGCGGTGTCGGACGCCATCCTCGAGAAGTTCGGGGCCGATGGTCTCGAGGATGCCCTGCGCCCGTACACGAAGGGGATGCCGTCGCTCGTAGCCTCCTTCGCCACGAGCGTGAAGCACGACGCCGCGCCCGGCCGGGCGCCGCCGGTTCCCCACGACGCCTTGCACGCGGTCCTCGTGGAGTTCATGCGTGGCCTGGCGGCCGAGCGCCCCCTCCTCTGGATCGTGGAGGACCTCCACTTCGCTGGCGTCGCCGCCCACCGGCGCGCGCTGTCGATGGCGCGCGGCGTGGCGGGGCACCGGGTGTGTCTCCTGCTCACCACGCGTCCGGGCCGCCGCGGGATGGAGATGGCGCACCTCGGCCGGTTGGAGGCCTTCCAGCGGCTCCCGCTGACCCGGCTGGGCGCTCGAGAGGTGATCCTCCTGTTGCAGGACGCCTTCCGGAGTGCCACCCTTGCGGACCGCCTCGGCGCCCGGATCGCGCTCAAGTCCGACGGTGTGCCCTTCTTCGTCTTCGAGGTGATCCGCGAGCTGCGCGAGCGGGCCTTCATCAAGGAGTTGTCGGGGGGGCGGTGGATCGAGTCGCGACCGATCCGGGAAATCGACGTTCCGAGCGCCGTACGCGATCTGATCCAAGCGCGCGTATCGGACATGACGAAGGACGAGCGCGCGATCCTCGACGTCGGGGCCGTGCAGGGCTTCGAGTTCGATCCGCGGCGCACGGCCGGAGTGCTCGAGCGGGGGGTGGTTGCGCTGCTCCAGAACCTCGCGGAGATCGAACGGCGCATCGGGGTGGTGCGCGCGGTGGGGCGCAACTACCGATTCGACCATCACCAGATCCAGGAGGTCCTGTACGAGCAACTTCCGCCTCGACTCCGCGAGGACTACCACGCCACCCTCGCCGACGAGATCGCCCGGGTCGAAGGGGACGAGCCGGACGACAGCGTGTGCGCCGAGCTCTGCAGGCACTACGTGGAGGGGGGGCGTCAACGGGACGCCCTGCCGTGGTTGGAGCGCGCGCTCGACCACCTGTCCGCCTGCTGCCAGCAGGAGGATCTCACGCGGATCGGGCAGCAGATGCTGGCCGCCCCCGGGTGCCTGACGGGCTCCGCGCGCGTGGGCGTGTTGCTCCGGTTGGCCAAGACGATGCACCTGCTCGGACGCCGCGGTCCGGAGCAGGATCTCCTCCTCGAGGCGCGCGATGTGGCCGAAGCAACCGGCGAGGCGAAGCTCCAAGTGCGCGCGGCGACGGGGCTGGGCCGCTACCTGGTTCTCCGGGCGCGGTTCGACGAGGCGACCGAGGTCCTCGAGACGGCGATCGAGAGGGCGCGCGACGCCGGTACGCGGCCGCTCGAGATGGGGGCGCTGGGCGTGCTGGGTGCCGTCTGCTACGGCCGCGGTCGCTTCGAGGAAGCCCGTGAGCACTATGAGCGGCAACGCGAACTCGCGCGGGAGCTCGGAGACCGTTCTGAGGTGGCCACGGCGACCGGCATGCTCGGCACCGCGCTCAGCAAGCTCGGGCGCTTCGACGAGGCCGAAGCCTGCTTCCGCGTGCACCTCGCGGCCGCCCAGGAGGCGCACGATCTGCACGGGGAAGCCATGGCACGCGGAAACCTCGGCATCGACCTCACGAACCAGGGGCGGTACGAGGAAGCCCGCGAGCAGTTCGAGCAGCAGCGGGCCATCAGCGCGGAGATCGGGAACCGGTACGGCGAGGGCAAGGCGAGCGGGTGCCTCGGGGCCGTGTCGCTCCTGCGCGGGGAGCACGAGCAGGCCCGTCAGCACTACGAACACGAGCTCGAGATCGACCGCGAGATCGGCGATCGGCGAAGCGAGGCCCTCGCCACGGGGAATCTGGGGATCATCCACGACCTCCAGGGCCGGCGGAAGGAGGCCCGCGCTTGCTTCCAGACCTGGCTGGACGTGTCGCGGGAGATCGGGAATCGGTCGGGCGAGGCGCACGCGCACGGGCAGCTCGGCGTCCTCGGGCTGTACGGGGGCGAGGACGAGAGTCACGAGGCGCGGGAGCACCTCGAGCAGTCGAGGAAGATCTCGGGCGAGATCGGAGACCGGCAGGGTGAAGCGGAGGCCACGGCCCGTCTGGGTGTACTTCTCTTCAAGGCGGGACACTGCGAGGAAGCGCGTGCGAACTACCTCCGGCACTTCGAGGTGAGCCGTGAGATCGGCGACCGGCGCGGACTCGCCCACGCCCACGGGAATCTGGGGGACCTGACGCTCGCGCTCGGCCGTTTCGACGAGGCCGAGGAGCACTACGGGCGATCCCTCGAGATCGCTGAGGAGATCGGCAATCGGCGCTCCGAGGCCCGGGCCCACGGCGGCCGGGGCACCGTCGCTTGCCGCCAGGGTCGGTACGAGAAGGCCCGCGAACACCAGGAGATCGGTGCCCGGATCGCGCGCGACGTCGAGGATCGGGTGGTCGAGGGCCAGGCGTCGGAACTCCTCGGCCGGATCCACGCCGACCAGGGTCGGGAGGAGGAGGCCCGGGACGCGTTCGGACGGCAGCTGGCGATCGCGCGCGAGACGGGCAATCAGGAAGCGACGGCGGTGGCCCTCGTGCGACTGGGTGCCCTGGACGTCGCCGAGGGTCGGGTGGAGGAAGCCCGGGGCCTGCTCGAGGAAGCCGGACGGATCGGCGCGTCGCTGGGCGCCCCGGATGTCATCGTGCTGCCAGCCTGCCATCTCGCGGGTCTGCCCGGGGGCGACCCGGCCGGTGCGCTCGCGGTCTTCGAGGAATGGAAGGAGCGCCTGGAACACGACGCGCGCATGGAGGCGCGCGTCCTGCTCTGGCGCGCGACGGGGGACGCGGCCCACCTGGAGGCGGCCCGACGGCTCCTGGACGAGGCCCTGGCCCACACCTCCCAGGAGCACCACGAGGCGATGACCGAGGCCGTCCCCCTGCACCGAGCCATCCTCGCTCCCCCGGCGTAGCCGGCCTCGACCGAGCCGAACGACCCGAGCGAGCCAGGCGACTCGATGCGTCGAATCGGGCTACCATGCGCGCTTCGATCCCTCGGAGGCTGGCCCCATGACGAAGCCGAGCGGCATCTGCCACATCGAGATCCCGACGACCGACCTGGCGCGTAGCAAGGAGTTCTACGAGGACGTCTTCGGGTGGACCGTGCAGATCGTCGAGGACGGCGCGTACGGCATCTTCACGGTGCCGAAGAGCGACGGCGAGGGCGCCTCCGCAAGTGGCGGCTTCGAGCCCGGACACGAGCCGGTGCGCGAGGCGAGGGGCGTCCTCCTCTACCTCGAGTGCGAGGACGTGACGGCCCGGCTGGCGAAGATCGAAGCGGCCGGCGGCGAGACCGTCGAGACGAAGACGAAGATCAGCGACGAACACGGCTTCCTGGGCCACTTCCGCGACCCGAGCGGGAACCTGATGGGCGTCTGGAGCAGGACGTAGCCCGCGCCGCGGGGGGCGGTTCCGAAAACGGTTTCCCGGAGGACGCCGTCCGGGTATTCCTGGGACGATTCCCAGGCCCGGAGGACACGCCATGTTCAAGGAGGAGCGGACCGAGTCCCTGTTCGACTGGAGCATGATCGGCGATCTGGAGACGGGTCGGCCCAACCTCGGCCCGACGATGACGGTCACGACGTACCGCCTGATGCACTTCACGCTCCGGGACGTCCTGATCCAGGAGGTCGGCGTCGCGAAGGCGGAGGAGATCTTCTACAAGGCGGGCCGCAGCGCCGGTGAGCAGTACTACGAGCACGTCCTGGGTAGCCAGTCCGACCTGGATTCCCTCTTCGCCGCGCTCCAGCGGACCCTGAAGGACCTGTCGATCGGCATCTTTCGCGTCGAATCCGCCGACGTCGAGGCGGATCGCTTCGTCGTGACCGTGGCCGAGGACCTCGACTGCTCCGGCATCCCGGTGTGCTCCGAGCAGGTGTGCACCTACGACGAGGGCTTCCTGTCCGGCGTGTTCCACGCCTTCAACGGTCACGAGTACCGGGTCAAGGAAGTCGACTGCTGGGGCAGCGGCGACCGTGTCTGCCGCTTCACGGTGGACCCCGCTTGAGGTGAGCCGTTGCTCTCGATCGACGAACGCTTCATCGACGGTTTCACGGAACGGTTCCACCACCTGCTGACCGGGCGGATCCCGCTCCCGGTCGAGATTCCCGCGGACATGCCGGACGACGAGATCCGGCAGCTCGCCACCTACGTGAACCGGTTCTTCGAGGAGTACGCTTCGTTCGCCCGGGCGATGGAGGCGATCTCCGAGGGGCGGCTCGACGCCGAGACCCCGCGGGGGCAGATCGCCGTCGTCCTGGCGTACAAGGCCTTGCAGTCGAACCTCCGTCATCTCACGTTCAAGACGCAGCGGATCGCGGCCGGAGGGCTCGACGAGAGCGTGGATTTCATGGGCGAGTTCTCGAGCGCCTTCAACCGCATGACAGGGCAACTGAGGGATTCCTTCGCCGCGATCGAGGAGCGCAACCGCGTCATCCAGGCCGAGCAGGAGCGGTCCGAGAAGCTGCTCCTGAACGTCCTGCCCGCGCGGGTCGCGGAGGAGCTCAAGACGAAGGGAACGAGCGAGCCCCAGTCCTTCGAGGACGTGACGGTCCTGTTCTCCGACCTCGTGGGATTCACGAAGATCTCGGCCTCGATCGCTCCCAAGGAGCTGATCGAGGAGCTCAACGCGATCTTCACGCGTTTCGACGAGATCATGGAGGCGCACGGTTGCGAGCGCATCAAGACGATCGGCGACGCCTACCTCGCCGTGTGCGGCATGCCGGAGCCGAACGCCGAGCACGCGCAGACGATGGTGACCGCTGCCGTCGAGATGCTGCGGACCATGCGCCGGAACGCGGCGGAGTGGCCCATTCGGATCGGTATCCACTCCGGTCCCCTGGTCGGCGGCATCGTGGGCGTCAAGAAGTACATCTACGACGTCTTCGGCGACACGATCAACACCGCGTCCCGCATGGAGACGATGTCCGACCCCATGCGCATCAACGTTTCGGAGGCGACGTGGCGGCTCGTGAAGGACGCCTTCTCCTTCGTCGAGCGCGGCCTCGTCGAGGTCAAGGGCAAGGGCACGATGCGGATGTACTTCGTGGACGACCCGCGTTGAGCGACCGTTCGACTCGGCCTCGACGGGCCTTCCTCGGGGGCGCCCCAGAGGCTACGACTGCGTGCGGCCGAGGAAGTCGCCCG
>JAUXCH010000872.1 GCA_030618975.1 Planctomycetia bacterium | reverse complement strand
TTGATCACGCCGGTGAAGTCCAAGCGTGCCAGATACTCGTAGTTCCCGTCCTTGTCCTCCGAGACCCAGTCCACTCCGGATCCCCACGGGTACGGGACCTGCTGGTCCAGGAAGTCCTCGATGGGTCGAACGGTGGCGCCGTCGTCCGCCTCGGCCGTCAGGCCTGGCGAGATGACTCCCAGCAAGGCGACCACGGCAACGGCTGCGGCAAGCCACGTCACGCAAACTCTCGACGAGATACTCAACTCAAATCTCCCTTGGATGCCCCCAAGACACACTGATCCCGGGTGGCTCCCTGTATCGCTGCCACCAGGTCCTGACGAACCTGCAGTCAGCCCTCCATTCACGAAACGGCACGGGCCTCCAAGCCCCCCCTGCCGTGTGCACCCTCGACATCGGGCGCTACATCCACTACATCGCATATTGCGCGCGATACCGGACACGGAATCCGATTTCTCCCCTTTGCTACCGGCCGCCCCTGCGCTGTCTTCACGGCCGGTCGCGGTGGCCTGCAGCAGCAGGTCGAGCAGGGGTCACGTCCTCGAAGACCGTTGCGGGTGCGTAGATCGCGCCCGGGCACGACGCATCCGTAGAGGTGCGAAGACGAGAGGTTCCGTGGGCTCCGCCGGAACCGCCCGCGTCCGTGGCCCGGCTCAGAGCGTGTGAACTAATCGGCCGGCCACCTCATGGATGGCTGCATTTCACATCCGAGCGCGGCCTCCGCGGATGAAATGTGCCCTTCCGGAGGGGGCCCCTCTGATTCTTTCACAGCCTCTCACTCCTCCCAGCGGGAGTTGCAGGCCCCGGTCTTGCCGGCGCGGTCCTTGACGCCGCCAGGCTCACGGAGCAGACACGATCAACGACGTAGGTCCGTGAGGTGGCTCGCGGGGAGGCCGAGGAGCGTTGCGCTGCTCACGGCCATGGGGTCGTCGGCGCGGCCCCGTCCATGCCAACGGCCGCCATGAGGAACGCCCACTGATCGGCAGTGTCGGAAACCCGCCGAAACCCTGTTCACCCGCTGGGGGGGACGGGGCGCGGGACAAGCTGGGACGTCGAGCGATGTTCCGTGCCCGCCCCGTCTCCGTGGGGTGATCCCTGCCCGACGGCACGGCCGCTACCGTACGCGTCGAAGTCGAGTCGGTCTCCGTCCTGCGGCTCACTTCCCGCGGACGAGCATGGCCGAGGCAACGGCCTCCGCGTCGGCTTGGTGCACGATGCCGGTCAGGGTCTCGGCGAACTCCTGCTGGATGATCGCCGTGGTCTCCGCGATCACCTCGGCGCGGCTGACCTGGCCACCGGCTGCGAGGGTCGCCTGGGCTCGTTCCTTCGCCTCCTCCCAGATCTCCCCGATGCGAGGCTCGAAGGCTGCGTGCGCGGCGTAGATCTTGGCGCGCTGCCTCGGGGTGAGGTTCACCGAGAGCTCGTCGAGGGCCTTGTCGAAACGCGCCCGGTTGCGCCTGAGGCTCTCTTCGCGGCGCACGGCGTCGCGTACGCGACGCCACCGGCGTACCTCGTCCGGGCTGGGTTCGTCCGGAGATCCCTCCTTGGACGCCGGATCCGCCTGCGCAGGACGATTCCCGTCGGTTGCCTGCTCGGGGACCTGCGGACCGCCGGTCGCGACCTGCGCGTGCAACTTTTCTTCGAGCGCGTCCAGGCGGTCGAGGACGCGGGGATCGATGCCCGCGCCGCCCAGGACGGGGCGACGGTCGGCCTCGAGCGCCTCGATCCGCGGCTCGAGTGCGGCGCTCTCGCTCCGGGCGCCTTCGACCACCACGCTCGGGGGCGCTTCGGCGCCTCGCAACTGATCGTAGGCCGCGATTCCGACGCCTACCGTGGCGAGATTGACGAGCAACAGGGGCAGCAGCTTCATGTCGCCTCCGATCCGACCTCCGTACGCCGGATGCTCGTCCAGCGACTACGGCTCTCTCACGACTCACGTGGGTTGCCCGCTCGGCGTCTGCGAGTCACGGTCGCCGAGGCGGGCTCGGAACCTCGGTTCACCGGCGCCGTGACTCCAGACTCTTCAGGTAGGCCTCCCACTTGGCCTTGGCGTCTTCCTCGGAGAGCTTGCCGGCCTTGACGCCTTCCCAGATCCTCTCCTTCACCTTCGCCATCTCCTCGCGGGTCGGCGTCTCACCGCGCGCCTTCTCCGCACCGCCGCGGAGAGACTTCAGGTAGGCCACCCACTTGGCCTTGGCGTCTTCCTCGGAGAGCTTGCCGGCCTTGACGGCGGCCCCGATCCTCTC
>JAUXCH010000580.1 GCA_030618975.1 Planctomycetia bacterium | reverse complement strand
GTGAGCGTGGAACCGGATCGGCGAGGTGCGCCGGAAGGACGACCACCCGGAGGCGGTCCGGTCGGAGTAGTTCGCGTCCGCCCAGGGCGTCTCGTCGAGAACGAGGTTGGTTGCGCGAGCCACGGCGTCGAAGGCAGCGTCGCCCTTCAGGCGGGCGTAGTACTTCGCCCGGTGCGTCAGGTCGGGCGACAGACGGTCGAGGAGACCCGGGTCGTACGGACAGATGTCGAGCCAGCGCGTGGGCGGAAACGGGTAGAAGAAGTACTTCCCGCCTGTCTTGGCCGCCACGCGGACGTACGGCCAGTAGCCGTAGCCGGAGGGCGCGTGGTTGTTGATCAGCAGCGAGGCGCCGGTCCGAGGGAACCAGTAGGGCGTCTTGCTGTCGAAGCGCCACGAGCTCCCGTGGAGGGACGGCGGCTGGGAGCGGGGCGGCAGCGCACCGGGTGTCGACGGCGAGCGCCGCCGGTCACCCGGCCGGTCCTCCCGAGGCCCTTGCGCCTTCTTCCACGCGGCGCGTAGCTTCACCAGGCGTCGCTCGACCTCCCGGCGGCGTGCGGCCGCGTCCGGGAACTCGCCAATCAGTTGTGCGTCGAGCCTCCGACGGACCACGTCTTCGTCGAACGTGTCGAGCCGCGTGACGGGGCCCCGGCGCGAGCTCGACCCGAAACGAAGCGGCGGGAACTGCGGTCGGGACGCCCACGGAAGCTCGGGCAGCTCCACGAAGGGTCGAAAGTCGCAGAAGTGGGATTCCGGCGCAATCGCGTAGAAGAGGCAGCGGTCGCGCTCGAGCCTCGCCGCGATGGCCTCCTCGTCCCAGTACGTGCCGATCTCGCGGAGTCGCGTCCGCCACGCGGACTCCCAGACAGGCCGGTTCCCGAGGAACACCCACCGCTCGGGCGTGATGCTGCCCGAGACGAGGACGAGCAGGCGCCTCTTCTCGCCCGTGGCCGCGGCGATTCCACTCTCGCTGATCTGGAGGAGGCGGTTGATCCAACGAGCCGCGGGCTCGAACTTCTGAAGCCCGTCTCCCTTCCACCACGGACGCGTGACGAGGTCCTCCAGCGCGGTCCGCCACGGCCCCTCGCCCACGGCGATCGTCTTCTGCCCGAGGGAGCTCGTCGCGCGGATCGGGCACGGCGCATCGGCAACCTCGTTTCCGAGCGCGTCGATCCACGCGGGGAGGTCGTCAAGGTAGAGCCGGTCCATCGAGAACTCGGTAACCCCCGGCGGAGGCGCGAAGCTGGCCGCATCGAAGACCACGAGCACCTGGCCGACCCCCTGGCGGCGGGCCTCCTGGACCAGCCAGTGGACGGTCTTCGGGATCGAGGTCCGCCGCCGGACGTAGACGTCCCGGGCCCGCGGCTCGTCACCGGGCGCCGCTGGGGCGAGCACCCCCAGCAGGAGAAGGAAGGCTAGCGTTCCCCGCACGGCGTACCGAAGCATGGGCGTCCCCCGACGGTCTGTCCCTGTCAACGCAAGCGACGGACCGGGCGCATTGTCTTCCCGTGACCTGCGCCCCGTGTCGTGGAAGTCGAGGTCCCTGCAGGACGACAGGGGCGCATCGACCGCGACGGACGCCCGGCCTCCGTCAGAACCTCACGGCGTCGCGTGCTACAGGCCGAGGCTGTCGGCCGCCGTGGCCACCACGTCGGCGAGGCAGCCCTCGTCGAAGGGGCTCCTGAGACCGGCCGAGCGAACGAGCTCCTGGAAGGGCGCCTCCCCGCCTCGCTGGCACAGGGTGACGTACGCCTCCAGGGCACGGTCCCGGTCCTCCCGGGCGAACCCGAGGAACTGGAGCGCGCACACCTGCGCGAGCGTGTAGTCGATGTAGTAGAAGGGGTACTTGTAGACGTGGAGTTGTCCCTGCCAGAACCCGCCGGCGCTCGGACGCTCGATGTCGCCCCAGTCTTCCTCCGGCATGTAGATCCGCCGCATCTCCTGCCACATCTCCAGCCGCTGAGCCGGCGTGGCCGCCGGGTTCTCGAAGACGAGATGCTGGAAGTGGTCCACGGCGGCGCCGTAGGGCAGGAAGAGCAGGGACTCCGTGAGGTGGACGCGCCGGAACCGCTCGGCGTCGTCGCCGAAGAACTCCTCCATGTGGGGCCAGGTCAGGAACTCGAGGCTCATGGAGTGGATCTCGGCCGCCTCCGAGGTCGGCCAGAGGTAGTCGAGGCTCTCCTTGTCGCGGCTGGACCAGCTCTGGAACGCGTGCCCGACCTCGTGCGTGAAGACCTCGACGTCGCCCTTCGTGCCGTTGAAGTTGGCGAAGATGAAGGGCACGCCGTAGCTCGGGAACCCGGTGCAGAATCCGCCGCCCGCCTTCCCCTCGCGCGCCTCGAGATCCAGCAGATGGCCGTCCGCCATGAGGCGGAAGAACCCGCCGAGGCTCTCGCCCATCTCGTCGAACATGGCGCGCGCCCGGCCCATCATCCAGTCGTGGTCGCCCTGGGGACGCGGGCTCCCCTGGGGGTCCTGCACCTGCAGGTCCCAGGCCATCAGCGTCTCGACGCCCAGCGCCTCGCGCTGCCTCTCGCGGAGCTTCGAGCAGAGCGGCACGACGTGATCGCGAATCGCCTGCCGGTAGCGGCTGACGTCGTCGCGGTCGTAGTCGGTGCGTCCGAGCTTCTTGTACGCCAGCTCGACGTAGCTGGGGTATCCCAGCTTCTCCGCCTGCCGTCGCCTGAGCTGGACGAGCTCGTCGTAGAGGCGGTCCAACTCGCCGGCGTTCTCCTGGAACCAGTCCCAACGGAGGCGCGCGGCCTGGTAACGCAGGTCGCGGTCCGCGTGCTGCGCGTACTTCGCGAGCTGGGAGAGATTCAGCGTCTCCCCGCGGAACTCGAAGCGCGCCGACGACACCCGCTCCGTGTAGGCGGCGGCGGCTCTCGCCTCGGCGACGGTCTCTTCCTCGATCGACGGGTCGTAGCTCGCCGTGGCGCAGGCCCAGCGGTCGAGCAGGTGCGCGCCGAAGTGCTCGGCGATCTCGTCCTTGTGCTCACCGGAGCCCAGCCGTCTCATGAAGTCGACTTCCAGCTCCTTGAGCTTCGGCGATATCTCGTCGCGGGCTTCGAGGGCCGCCTTGCGCGCTTCGTCCCGCGTGTCCTGGTGGAACCGGAGGCCGACCCAGGAGTCCCAGGTCTCGAGCTCGCGCCTGAGCCCGTCCCAGCGGCGCAGGACCTCGAGCCGCTCTCCGGCGTCGGCAGCCTCCTCGAACGCCGCCCCGAGCTCGCGGTAGCGCTCGGCGATCTTCTCGACCACGGGGGTTTCGGCCTCGATCTCGCGGAAGTCGACCTGCGCCATGGTGTCCTCGTCCGGTGTGGTTCGTGCGGGAAGGACGCACAGTCTCCCGTCCGGTCGGCCGAAGGCCGCGGGAACTCGGGGAGGTCCACGCGAACGGAGGGCCGCGATCCCTCGCCCGGACCGAGGCACGGGCATGCGGAGGAAGCGGCTCCCGCGACGAGGCGGAAGCAGGGCTACAGGTTGACGCCGAAGTGCAGGACGAGGTGGGCGCGCTTCACTTCGCCGCCCACGTCCGGGAGGAGATCGACGAAGTCGTCGTCTTCCCCGTCGTCGACCGGTGTGGCGAAGCGGACCACGAAAGCGGCGAGGGATCGTCCGGCGTGGGAGTGCCTACTGGACGGTGAGCTGCAGCTCGACCGCCTGCTCTTCCACGCGGATCGACTCGGCCACCCGGATCGTCTCTTCAGGCAGGAGCCCGCCCTTCGTCCCCAGGACCATGTCCATCGGGGTGACGCCCGCGGGCCGGTAGTAGACGGAGTAGGAGGAGTGGGGCGCCGCACGAACCTCGGCGACGGCCGACAGGGGATCGATGTCTGCGCGGTGTGAGAACGGCGCCTTCGTCTCGTCATCCGGTTCACCGCCGGAGTCCTGGGGATACCGCGTGGGGTCGCGCAACCAGACCTGTCCGGAGAC
>JAUXCH010000453.1 GCA_030618975.1 Planctomycetia bacterium | reverse complement strand
CTCGCTCTTCCAGGGCGCGAAGATCTCGGCCCGCACGCGGACCCCGCTGTCCGCGAGCCCCCGGAGCGCCCGGGCCAAGGCCGCCCAGCGCGGCCGGCTCTCCTCCTCCCAGGCCGCCCAGGTCGCCTCGTCCGCGTCCGTGGCCGGCAGGTCGAGCGCCCAGCGGAACTTCCCGACGTCCAGCGTGTAGCGCCCCTCGGTCCCCGGCCCCTGACGCTGCACCTCCGCGAGGCGGACGTCGACGACCCCCGGGTCGTCTTCTTCCCCGTCGACGTTCCAGGGGTACGGGCCGCCCGCGTCCGCCTCTCGGTCGAGCTCCGCGAGGAGGCGCTCGACCTCGCGCTCGCTCTCGCGAATCGACGCCACCTCGCGCACCACGAGAACCCCGATCAGGACGACGCCGAGGGCGCCGAACAGGACGCCGAGCAGAACGAGCCGCGAGATTCGGCGACGCGTGCTCGGGGCGGCGGATTCGTCCGGCGTCGGCATCGTGCTCCTGCTCGCGGGGTGTCAGCGGGGTGGACGCCCAGGAGGCCTGGCCTCGGTGAGCACCATGTTCACCTTGCCGTAGCCGGCCTCGATGAAGAGCTGGAAAGCCTCCATGTACAGGGACGAGGGAATCGAGGCACCGCGGCGGACCTCGCCGACGAGGGTGGCCGGGTCGTCGGCCTCGCGCCGCAGGTCCTCCAGCTCCTCCCCCAGCATCTCGAGAGCCGTCTCGCGAACCTCGCGGACCCGACGCCAGAGCTCGGGGTCCGCTTCCGCTTCCGCTTCCGCTTCCGCCTCCGGCCCGGGCAGCTGGACGTCGAAGGCGACGTTGCCGACGCGCAGCCAGTACATCGGGGCCTCGCCCTCCTGCGCCGCGTGGGGGAGGACGTAGAGGGCCACCACGGGCAGGGCCTCCGCCTCGGGCCTCGCGATCCCCGGGGCGGGCCCCGGGACGGGTTCCTCCCCGACGAGGCGGAAGTCGCGGTAGTGGATCCACCACGCCAGCGCCGCGATCAGCAGCGTGAAGACGATCACCCGGTACCAGGGGAACTGGAACGTCGCCATCCGGCCTCCGGCGCCATCCTCGCCCGCGGCGCCAGCCCTGGCAATGCCGGCCGCGGTCCGACACGGCCCCCCCGCGGCCCGGCGCGACCCGGTGCGGCCCGGCGCGGCCCGGCGCGGCCCGGCACGGCCCCCCGCGACCCGGCGCGGCCCCGCCTATCCTCCCGACCGGGGCCGGGCTACCATCGCCCGGTCCGCCTCGCCCCCCGGGAGCGTTTGCCGTGCAGCAGTTCCGCCACCACGCCGTCCAGCGTCTCGCCCGGGCCTCCGGTCTCGACGCGTCCCGCGTGGACGACCTGCTCCAGGAGGCCCAGGCCGACCGCGGGGACTTCGCGCTCCCGTGCTTCACCCTCGCCAAGGAGCTGAGGCGGGCTCCCCCCGCGACCGCGGCCGGGATCGCCGAGGCCTTCGAGCCGGGGGACGGCATCGAGGCGCGGGCCGAGGGCCCCTACGTGAACGTCACGGTCGACCGCGAGCTCCTGGCCCGGACGACGATGGAGGCCGTGGCCGCCCAGGGCGACGACTGGGGCGGCTCGGCCGCAGGCGACGGGAAGACCGTCGTCGTCGACTACTCCAGCCCCAACATCGCCAAGCCCCTCGCCTTCCACCACCTGCGCTCGACGATGATCGGACACAGCCTCGTCCAGATCTACCGCACGGGGGGCTGGGAG
The DNA here is from genome assembly GCA_030618975.1 of Planctomycetia bacterium. Lineage (GTDB taxonomy): Bacteria > Planctomycetota > PLA2 > PLA2 > JAEUHO01 > JAUXCH01. The sequence goes on along the minus strand of JAUXCH010000453.1, from coordinate 3,108 downwards.
ACGGTGGGCATCAACCACCTCGGCGACTGGGGCACGGGCTTCGGAAGGCTCTTGCTCGCCTGGGAGCTCTACGGCCAGGGCGTGGACCTCGACGCCCTGACCGCCGACGAGCTCGTGGATCTCTACGTCCGCATCAACGGCGACATCGCCGAGGAGCAGAAGGCCGGCGGCTCCGACCTGGACGAGCGCGGCCGCGACTGGTTCCGCCGGCTCGAACAGGGCGACCCGACGGCCCGGACCCTCTGGGCCCGCTTCCGCCAGATCAGCGAGAAGGAGTTCGAGGCCGCCTACGAGCTGCTCGGCGTCCGGTTCGACTGCATGTGGGGCGAATCCCGCTACGAGGCCCGCATGCCGAAGGTCATGCAGGAGCTCCGCGAGAAGGGCCTCCTCGAGGAAAGCGAGGGCGCGCAGGTCGTCCACTTCGACACCGAAGGCATGCCCCCCTGCCTCATCTGCAAGGGCGACGGCGCAACGCTCTACGCCACCCGCGACATCGCCGCGGCCATCGAGCGCCAGGAGGAGTTCGGCTTCGACCGCGCGCTCTACGTCACCGACAAGGGCCAGGCGCTCCACTTCAAGCAGTTCGCCCAGGTCCTCGAGATGGCCGGCCACGAGTGGGCGCGCGAGATCCGCCACGTCCCCTTCGGCGTCATCCGCATGGGCGGCAAGCGCGCGAAGACGCGCCTGGGCAAGGTCGTCCTCCTGGTGGACGTCCTCGACGCCGCCATCGAGAAGGTGCGGGCCCTCATCCGGGAAAAGAACCCCGATCTCGTCGACGCCGACGACGTCGCGCGCGACGTGGGCGTGGGAGCGGTGATCTTCAACGACCTCAAGAACCGCCGCGAGACGGACATCGACTTCGACCTCGACCAGATCGTGCGCTTCGACGGAAACACCGGCCCCTACGTGATGTACAGCCACGCGCGCGCCTGCTCGATCCTGCGGCGCGCGGGCGAGCCGCTCCGCCGCATGGCAGACGTCGACACCTCCCTGCTGAAGGACCCCGCCGAGCACGCGCTCCTGCGCCTCGTCGCGCTCTTCCCCGGCCGCGTGGACAAGGCGCGCGAGAAGGACGAGCCCAGCGAAGTGGCGAAGTACCTGCTCGACCTCTGCGAGGCGTTCCACCACTACCACACCAAGGGCGGCCGGGACGTGGACCTGAGAGTCCTCCACGAGGACGCCGAGGTCCGCGCCGCCCGGCTCCGCCTCACGGACACCGTGCGCCAGACCATGAAGTGCGCGCTGGGCCTGCTCGGCATGCGCGCCCCGACCGGGATGTGAGCCCGGACCGAGATCCCGATGGACATCCAGCACACCGCACCGGCTCCGCAGGCCGAGACCGCCCCCGCGAGACGGCCGGATCCGTCGAACGGTTCCGGCTCCTCCGGCCCCTCGGATCCCTCCGTCCCGCCCCGCCGCACCGTGCGCCGCTTCCTCGGGGAGTTCCGCAGGGCGCTCGGCGACGGCGCGACGTACGACGTGCGCTCGAATCCGACCCTGGTCGTCGGGTTCCTGATGGCGTTGCCGATCCCGTTCCTCGTCTGGGCCGCCCACGCCCCGGCGTGGCTGCTCCTCGCCTCGATCCCCGCCCCGCTCTTCTGGGGCGTCGCCCTCGGCGCCGCGGGTCGCGTGGGCATTCGCGGTGAGATCGAGACCCAGCGGCTCGAGGCCGAGATCGAGGCGACGCGCACGGAGGCCCGGGCCGTGCAGGCCTCGTACGAGGAGGCGCTCGAGGAGGAGGTCGAGCGCCGGGAGGACCTCGAACGCAAGGAGAAGTCCGCCATCAGCGAGCTCCGCCTCGCCGAGGCGGTCCAGCGCACGCTACTCCCGAGCCCCATCCAGCGCCCGGACGTCGAGGTCGCCATCCGGCAGATCCCCTCGCAGTACGTCGGGGGCGACTACCTCCTCGCCTCGGTCGTCGGGGACCGCTACCTCTACCTCTGCGTCGGCGACGTGTCGGGCCACGGCGTGTCGGCGGCGCTCGTCGTCGCCCGCCTGCACGGCATGATCCGCCGCCTCACGCACGCGAAGCGCAGCAAGCCCGTCACCATCCTCGAACACCTCAACCGCGCCGCGCTCGAGATCTTCCAGCACACCTACTTCTTCCTGACGTTCGCGGTCTTCCGCCTCGACCTCGAGACCGGCAAGCTCCGCTACTCCACCGCGGGACACCCCGCGCAGATCCTGATCCGCCGCGACGGACGCGTCCAACACCTCCGCACGCCGAACCGCCTGCTCGGCATGGACGCGGACATCTTCGCCCGCCACCATCCCTCCGACCGGGTCCAGCTCGACCCCGGCGACTCCGTCGTCCTCTTCACCGACGGCCTCTTCGAGATCCAGGACAGCCGCACCGGCCAGATCCTCGGCGAGCAGGGACTCCACGACCGCATCGCCTCCCTGCAGGGGCTCACGCCCGCTCTCATGGCCGGTGAGATCCTCCAGGACCTCGCCGACTTCCAGGGTCGGTCGACCTTCAACGACGACGTCTCGCTGATGGTCGTCACGTACCGCGGCCGCGAGACGGAGGACGAGGATCCCGCGTCGTAGCCCACGCGCCCTGCGGGTTCGCCCGCTACGGGCTATCCTGTCCGCCATGGACTGCCACCTGCCCGTCCGTGTCCCCATGGCCCACCTGCCCACGCCGCTCGAACGCCTCGCCCGACTCGGCGACGCCCACGGCCTCGACCTCTGGGTGAAACGCGACGACCTCACCGGAACGGCGATCTCCGGCAACAAGGTACGGAAGCTCGAGTTCCTGACCGCCGAGGCCTTGCAGCGACGCGCCGACCTCCTCGTCACGTGCGGCGCCGTCAACTCCAACCACGCCCGGGCCACCGCCGTGGCCGCCGCGCGCCTCGGACTCCGCTCCCACCTCGTGCTGCGCGGCGACGAGCCCGATCTCCCGGACGGCAACCTCCTCCTCGACCGGATGCTCGGCGCCGCCACCACCTTCATCACCCCCGCCGAGTGGCCGGACCGCGATCGGATCATGGGGGGAATCGGCGAGCGCCACGCCGAGCACGGCGGCGTCGCCTACGCCATCCCCGAGGGCGGATCGAACGCGCTCGGCTGCCTCGGCTACCTGGTGTGCGTGCAGGAGCTCCT
>JAUXCH010000326.1 GCA_030618975.1 Planctomycetia bacterium | reverse complement strand
GCAGGTACGTGCGTGCCGCGAGGCAGCGCGCCGCCGTCCGGCCGCCGGCTCGGCTCACGAGACGGTGATCTCCACGTAGATCACGTGACCGCCGGGGATCTTCACCGGCGAGAGGCCGTCCGCACTGTCGACACGTTCGAACGACACGGCCAGCAGCTCCTTGGCGATCCACTCGCTCCAGGCGGCCAGCGCCTCGCCCGCCGCGCCCTCGGCGTACCAGCGCACGTGAACGCGATCCTCGACCTTGAGATCCATGTCCTTCCGGGTCCGCTGCAGCTGGCGCAACACCTCGCGCGCGAGCCCTTCGAGCTCCAGCTCGGGCGTCAGACGCACGTAGAGCGTCACGACGAGGCCGCCCGCGCACTCGCCGGCCCATCCTTTGGCGCACGACACGGAGACGCGGACGTCGGAGGGCTTGAGCTCGATCCGGCCGCCGCCCTCGGTGTCGACGACGGGCGTTCCGGTGACCAGCATCTCGCACACGGCCCGGCTGTCCAGGGCGGCGAGCGCCTTGGCGACCGCGGGCGTTTTCGCGCCCAGTCGACGCGCAGCCTCCTTCTTGTCGAGGGCGGCCTCGAGGGCGAAGTCGGCGCTCGGCTCGTCGAGAAGATCGAGGGTCTTGACGTTGAGCTCGTCGAGCACGATGTCCTGGTTGGCGGCGACGAACGCGGCCGTCGCATCGTCGAGCCCCCAGACGCTGAGGCGGGCGAGCGGCTGCCGAACGCGGACGCCCGCGGCGTCTCGCGAGGCGTGCCCCAGGGAGACGACCCGGCGAAGCGCGGCCATGCCCTCCTCGAGCGACGCGTCGATCAGGCTCTCGTCGGCCTGCGGCCAGGCGGCCATGTGGACGCTGGGCTCGGCGCCTGCGAGGCCGCCGGCCAGCGAACGGTACAGCGTGTCGGTCACGAAGGGGATGAAGGGCGCGGCCAGCTGCGCCGTGGACAGCAGGGCGGCGTGGAGCGTCTGGTAGGCGCTCCGCTTGTCCTGCGTCAGCTCGGCGCGGAAGAACCGACGGCGGTTTCGGCGGACGTACCAGTTGCTCAGGTCCTCGACGACGAAGTCCGCGATGCGCTGGCCGGCGTGGGCCGTGTCGTAGCGATCGACGTCCTTCGCGACGTCCCGGAACAGCCCGTGGAGACGTGAGATCAGCCACCGGTCGAAGACCGGGCGCTCCCGGAGAGGCACTTCGTCGTCGCCCGTGTAGCCGTCGATGTTCGCGTAGGTGGCAAAGAAGGCGTAGACGTTGAGCAGCGTGCCGAAGAACCGATTCCGGATCTCGACGAGGTCGTGCTCCTCGTAGCGCAGGGGCGTGCCGAGCGGCCGAACGAGGAGATGCCACCGCACGACGTCCGCGCCGTACTTGTCGATCATCTCGAAGGGATCGATGACGTCGCCCCGCGACTTCGACATCTTCTTGCCGGACCCGTCGAGGATCAGGTCGAGCGAGACGCACGTGCGGTAGGCCGGCTTGCCCTTCAGCATCGTGCTGACGGCGAGCAGCGTGTAGAACCAGCCGCGCGTCTGGTCGACGGCCTCGCTGATGAAGTCGCAGGGCAGCTCCGACTCCACCTTCTCCTTGTTCTCGAAGGGGTAGTGCCACTGGGCGAAGGGCATGGCGCCCGAGTCGAACCAGGCGTCCGCCACTTCGGGCGTGCGGCGCATGGTCCCCGAGCAGCCCTCGCGCGCGCAGGCCCAGGTGAGCTCGTCGACGAAGGGGCGGTGGGGATCCTCGACCGGTTTCCCGGCGCGGCGCTCCAACTCGGCCATGCTGCCCACGGCGTGCTGCGTCGCGCACCGCGCGTCGTCGCAGATCCAGATGGGCAGGGGCGTGCCCCAGTAGCGATCGCGAGAGATCGCCCAGTCGACGTTGCCCTCGAGCCACTGGCCGAAACGACCGGATCCGACGGACTCGGGGAACCAGTGGACCGACTCGTTGTGGGCGATCATCTGGGTCTTGAAGTCCGTCGTCTTCAGGTACCAGGAGTCGCGCGCGTAGTAGAGGAGCGGGCTGTCGCACCGCCAGCAGTGCGGGTACGAGTGTTCTACGACCTCGTGCTCCCAGACCTTCCCCTCTTCCTTGAGGATGCGCAGCACGACCTTGTCCGCGTCCTTGACGAAGACGCCCTCGACCGGCGAGCCGGGACGGAAGCAGCCGGTACCGTCCACGGGATGGAGCACGGGCAGACCCACGCGACGTCCCAGGTCGTAGTCGTCCTGGCCGTAGGCGGGGGCCATGTGCACGAAGCCGGTGCCGTCCTCCATCGTGACGAAGTCGGCGGGCAGCACGGTGAAGGCGGGCGCGGACTCGTCGACCGGGTACCAGTCGATGAGGCGCCGGTAGCGCTTCCCGACGAGTTCCTCGCCGCGCACGGTCTTCTTCACCTCGTACGCGACCTTCAGGGTCGAGAGGCGGTCCTTCGCGAGCCAGACGAGCTCCCCGGCGGTCTCGCCTTCCCGGACCTCGACCTGCACGTAGTCCACGAGCGGGTGCACGGCGACCGCGACGTTGGCCGGCAGGGTCCACGGCGTCGTGGTCCAGACGAGGAGCGCCCCGTCGCCGTCCTCGAGCGCGAAGCGCGCGGTGACCGACGGGTCCTGGACGTCCTTGAACCCCTGCCCCACCTCGTGGCTCGAGAGCGGCGTGCTGCAGCGCGGGCAGTACGGCAGGACCTTGTGGCCGCGGAAGAGCAGGCCGCGTTCGTGGAACTGCGCCAGGATCCACCAGAGGGTCTCGACGTAGTCCCGATCGCAGGTGATGTACGCGTTGTCCAGGTCGACCCAGTACCCCATGCGCCGGGTGAGGGCGTTCCAATCCTCGAGGTACCGGAACACGGAGGTGCGGCACTCCTCGTTGAAGCGCGCGATCCCGAGTTCCTCGATGGCCTGCTTGCCCTCCAGGCCCAGCCGTCGCTCCGCCTCGATCTCGACCGGGAGGCCGTGGGTGTCCCACCCGGCGCGGCGCTCCACGTACCGGCCCTGCATGGTCTTGAGGCGACAGGCGAAGTCCTTCACCGTGCGCGCGAGCACGTGGTGCACGCCGGGGCGTCCGTTCGCGGTCGGGGGGCCTTCGTAGAAGATCCACCGCGGAGCGTCCTTGCGGCGTTCCAGCGTCGCCTCGAAGGTCTTCTCCTCCGTCCAGCGGCCGAGAATCTCCTCCTCGAGGGCCAGCAGACGGTACGGCTTCAGGTCCTCGCGGAAGGGCATGGGAGGGACTCCGGGCACGATCTCGTGCGAACCCCGCAGGATATCCGTCCCGCCGCCCCTGTCGCGCCCGGAAGCCCCCGGCCGACCCGGGCGTCACGGCGAGGACGGTCGGTCCGGCAGTCCCACGCGCGGACCCGGCCCGCCCCGCGCGTGCGGGGCGGGCCCGTTCCTTCTCCCGTGCCCGCTACCGGACCCTCGACGCCTTCACGATCGACGCGGTCGGGACACCGAGTTGCGTGTCGAAGACGTAGCCCGGCAACGAGATCCCCGTGATCGTCAGCGTGATCGTCCCCGTCTTCTTCGTCTTCTTGGCGGACAGCAGAACCGTACCGTCGGCATCCGCCGTACCGGTCACGTCACCCGATACGATGCCGCTCCAGGTTCCCGTGACCGTCGCGCCGACGCACGAGTCCCCGTCCAAGGCGGCGAGCACGACCGTGGCCGTGGGAACGTCGCCGCTACGTCCGGGCAGCAGGTCGATCTCGATGCTCTCCACGTGAACGACCTTCGTCGGGTCGCCCAGCACGCTGACGACGACCTCGGCCGTGTCCGTCGCGCCCTCGTCGTCCGTCACCGTGAGCTGTGCCGTGAAGGTGCCAATGTTCTGATAGATGTGCGTCACGGAGCCGCCGGACGCCGTCGTCGAACCGTCGCCGAAGTCCCAGGCGTAGGACACCACGGAACCGTCCGCGTCGTCGGAATCGCGCCCGTCGAAGTCCACCACGAGCGGCGCCCCCCCGGAGGTCGGAGCCGCGGTGGCGACTGCGGTCGGAGGCGAGTTCGCGTCTCCGCCGGACACCGAGTTGCTCGTCACGGTGTTGTTCGCAGAGTCGTAGGCATACCCCGGCGCGGAGACGTCGGTCACCGTGAGCGTCAGGGTGGCCGAGCCCCGGGTCTTCTTCGACACCAGCGTCGCCTTTCCGTTCACGTCCGTCGTACCCAGGGCCGTTCCGGCGACGCCCCCGGACCACTGCCCGGTCACGGCGGCGCCCGGGCGCGGATCGCCGCTGGCATCGAGCACCGTCACCACGGCCTGCCCCGTCCAGCCCCCCGGAACGACCGCCCAAGACATGGCGATGCCGGCGACGTGGACGAGATTTGTCGGGTCCTGGGCGACGGCGATCCCGACCGTATCCGTCGCGATCGCGCCGCGGTCGTCGGTCACCGTCAGCGTCGCGGTCCAGGTACCCGCCTCCGTGTAGGTGTGACTGGCAGTCGATCCACTTCCGGAAGCTCCGTCGCCGAAGTCCCACGAGTACGAGCGGATCGTTCCGTCTGCGTCGGTGGATCCCGACCCGTCGAACGTCACGACCAGCGGCGCGGTGCCGCTCGTCGGCGTGGCGGACGCGTCGGCCACCGGAACCAGGTTGGGCGTCGTGTCCGAGGCCAGCGCGACGGCCGCCTCCGCGTCGACCCGGCCGTTGCCGTACAGGTCGTCCTCCCCGACGCTGCCGAGGTCCACGCACGAGGAGAAGAGGAAGCTCTCCACCTCCGTCGGCGAAAACGTGCTGTCCACCGAGTAGATCAGCGCCGCGACACCCGCCGCGATCGGGGAGGCGAACGAGGTGCCGCTCATCGACGAGTAGCTGCTCGTGCCCGTGGTCGAGTAGACGCCGACACCCGGCGCCGCGAGATCCACGTACGTCCCCCGGTTGGACCAGCTCGCCAGGACGTCGGAGGACGACGTGGCGGACACGGCGACGAACGACGAAAAGTCCGTCCAGCCCGGGTCCCGGCTGTCGTTCCCCGCCGCGACGAACAAGAGGCCCCCCTTGCTCCGGAGGTACTGCGCGGCGGAGTCGATCGTCGAGTAGCCGGCCATCAGGTAGCTCAGGTTCACCACCTTCGCCCCCCGGTCGGCCGCCCACCGGATGCCGTCGGCCGCGTCCGACACGTAGGCCCGTCCGTCCGACTGGTTCGTGATCCGGATGGGCAGGATCCCCGCGGTCCAGACCACGCCGGCCACGCCCGCGCCGTTGTTCCCTACCGCGCCGATGCACCCGGCCACGCCCGTGCCGTGGTTGTAGACCGGCTCCGTGTTCGTCGTGCCGTCCACCGCGTTGTAGCCCGGGAGCACCAGGTTCCCCACCAGGTCCGGGTGGGTGGAGCTGATCCCCGTGTCGCAGACCCCGATCAGGACCGACGAGCTCCCCGTCGTCGTGTTCCACGCAGCCGCGGAGCCGATCTTCGTGTGCTGCCACTGCAACGAGAACTTCGGGTCGTCAGGCGTCGTACCCGGAGCGACCAGGTAGTCCGGCTCCGCGTAGGCGACCGCACCCGTCGCGAGCAGCTCGGCGCAGCGCGACTCCTCGCTCATCTCCCGGCCGGCAAACCGCTCCAGCCGGGCCCCCAGCTGCGCCAGGCGGCGGACGGGCACGGCGCCCCGCGTCTGCAGGACCGCCGCCAGGCGCGCCAGGGCCACCGATCCGGCGTCGGCGCGGACCTTGAAGATCACCACACCGGGGCGCCGCGGCTTCTTCGCGTGCTCCCGGCCGACCGCCGGTGTCGCCAGGAGACCGAGGAGGAGGAGGAGGATCGTGGACCGTGCCGCGCGAATCGTCATGCGTCGTCTCCCGTCGGTGTCGGAGGAACAGGCTCGACGGTGCGCGGTCGAGATTCGGGAGGCGCGCCCAGCGGAGTGACGGGAGGGTGCCCGCTTCCGTCACGTCACAACTGGAAGGTCACCCGTAGCCCCGCCCGCCCCGTATCGCCCGCGGGAACCTAGCCCACGTCGTGGTGAGGGTCAAGGTCGAGGAGGCTGGTTGCGAGTACAACGATTCCGTGACAACGGTTGCCGTGCCGAGTGGGTGGCCGGCTGGTGGACGGGTCGAACACGCCGCCGGATTCGCAGGGCCCCTCGAGAGGGCTGGGAGTGGCCTGTATGCGCCCGTG
>JAUXCH010000091.1 GCA_030618975.1 Planctomycetia bacterium | reverse complement strand
TCCTTGATGCAACTCCTTGGCTCACAGAACGACATGGCTACGATCCGACTTCCTCCTCGCCGTCGGAGGCGCGGCGTGGATGCTCGTCGGCCCCGCGGGCGTCCTCCAGGACCTCGGCGTGATCGCGCGCGAGGGTCCCGCGACCGAGGACGAAGACGCATACGACGTGCGGGGCGAGGCGGCGTGGGACGAGGCCTGGGACGAGGCGCCCCGCCTGATCGGCCGCGCCGGCGCGCGGGCGGGAGACGGCTACCTCCGGGCCGACGGGACGGGCGCGGCGCCGGGCGGCAAGGGGGCGAAGATCGATCCGAGCGCGGGCGCCACGGTCCGCTTCGGCGGTGTGGTGCGGGGCACGGACGGGCAGCCGGTCGTCGACGTGCGGGTGCTGCTGAGGCCGCGGGGCACGGACGGCGCCGTGCGGGAGGAGGCGACCGGCGCGAACGGCCGGTTCGCGCTCGAGCTCCCGGCGGGGCGCTACGACGTGGCGCTCAAGGCCCCGGGCCTGGGCGGACTCAACCTGCCCGGCTACCTCGTCGACGGCGCCACGGGCATCGAGGGGGAGTTCACGCTCCAGCGCGCCCACAGGCTCGAGGTCGGCATTCGCCGCGACGGGATCGGCATCGCCGGCGCGGACGTGAGCGCGAATCCGCTCCAGGGGATCGGCGGCGAGGCCGCGCAGACGGACGAGACGGGCACGGCCCTCTTCGAGGGGCTCGTGGCCGGGAAGTACCGCGTCCGGGTCGAACTGGATTCCGGCGAGCAGATCATCCGCACGCTCGACCTGCGGAAGGACGAGGCGCTGGGGGTCGACATGCCGCCTGGCGTCGCCGTCTACGGGACGATCGACGACGCCGACCGGGGCGGCCCGATCGAGGGCGCGGAGGTGGCGGCGTGGGTGCGCGGCCCGTCCGGCACCTGGATCACGGTCTCCACGCAGACCGACGCCAACGGGAAGTACGAGCTGGCCGTGCCGCAGGGAAGGGTCGGCCGCTTCGAGGTGTCGGCCGAGGGATTCGCCGTGTGGCCCGACCGCAAGATCCTCAAGAACGTGATGAAGAGCCTCCGGGGCGTCGCGAGCGGCAAGGAGGTGGAGCGCCACGTCACCCTCACCCACGGTCTCTCGATCGCCGGTCGGGTCACGAACCCGGACGGCGACGGCGTCGAGGGGGTCGAGCTGTCGTTCAAGCCGAAGCGAGGCGCATCGCTCCTGACGCGCACCGCAGAGGACGGCGTCTACGAGCTGGCCGGTGTCCGGTCCGAGCGCTACGACGTCGTCGTGCTGACCGAGGGGTGGTTCAGCGAGCGGGCACTCCGCGTGAGGGTGCCCCGGCTCGAGCCCGGCTCGGTGCACGAATACGACCTGAGGGTGGCGAGCACCATCTCGGTCCAGGGCCGGGTCCTCCACCACGACCGCTCGCCCGCCTCGGGCACGCGCGTCTGGATCACCGGCGGGGGGCGCCTCCTGCGCGCCGCGCACAACGCCGGACGCGACCTCGAGACCTTCTCGGACGCGCAGGGCGCGTGGCGTCTCTCCGACCTCCCGGCTGGCCAGGGCGTCGCGGTGCGGGCCGCCCTCGGGGCCCTCGAGGCGAAGCCACGCGGCCTGAATACGAACAAGCTGCCCGAGAAGCCGATCGAGCTCGTGCTCGCGCCCACCGTCTCGCTGAAGGGCACCGTGACCGACATCACGACGCGGCGTCCGATCGCCGGCGCCCGCGTCGTCGTTCGACCCCGCGGCGCGCCGGGCGGGCGCACGGCCCAGACCGTCCGGACCGACGAGCAGGGGACCTTCGAGGCCTTCGAGCTGATCCCGGGGACGTGGGAGCTGCTCCCCTCACGGGCGGGCTACCTCGTCGCCGAGCCGCGCACCGAGGATCTCGCGGGCGCCGAGGGCGAGCACGAGGTCGCGCTCACCCTCGACCCGGGTCTCGCCCTGGCCGGAACGGTGGCGACGGAGCAGGGCAGGCCGCTCGACAAGGTGCGCGTGACCGTTTCGGGAACGTCGCGCATGGGAAAGAGGATCCGCCGGAGTGCGATCACGAAGGGTGACGGCGTCTTCCACCTGACCGGCTTCGAGACGGGCGACTACAAGCTCGTGGCGAGGAGGAACGGCTACCGCGTCGCGTCCATTCCGGGTCTGCAGGGGGGGGAGGTCCGCCTCGACGTGCAGATGAAGCCGCGGACGAAATAGCCCGCGTCCTTCCTGGAGAGTGCGGGCAGGGGGAGTCGGCCCGGGGCCGGACGGCGTACACTTCGAGCCACAGATGGACGATACCGACCTGCTCCAGCCCCCCCCGCCCGGGGACGTCTCCACGCTGCCGCTGTGCGTGGACCTCGACGACACCCTGCTGCGCACCGACACCCTGCTCGAGAGTGTCTTCGCGGTGCTGAGCCACAACCCGCTGCGCCTCCTGCCGCTGCCCTTCCTCCTCCTCTCTCGGGGCCGCGCGGGCTTCAAGCGGGCCCTGGTGGAAGCCGGGGGCGTCTCGGCGACGCACCTCCCCTACCGCGAGGAGCTGATCCAGCACCTCCGGGAGGCGAAGGAGGGCGGACGCACGCTGGTCCTGGCGACGGCCTCCGACCGGGCGTGGGCCGACGCCGTCGCCGGGCACCTCGGCCTCTTCGACGAGGTGCTGGCCTCCGACGGCGAGACGAACCTCAAGTCCGCCGCGAAGGCCGACGCGCTCGTCGAGCGGTACGGCGAGAAGGGATTCGTCTACGCGGGGGACGCGCAGGCCGACCTCGCCGTGTGGAGCCGCGCCGGCGGCGCCGTCCTGGTCGGACGCGGCACGAAGCTGGAGGACCGGCTGCCCGAGGGCGTGACGGTCGAGGCGCGCTTCCCGGAGCGGGGTGGCGGGCTCCGCGCCCTGGTCCGCGCTCTCCGGCCGTACCAGTGGGCCAAGAACGCGCTCGTGTTCGTGCCTCCGCTGGCGGCCCACGTGCTGCACGAACGGGAGATCCTGGTACCCGCCCTGCTCATGTTCGCGGCCTTCTGCGCGGCGGCGTCGGGCATCTACGTGGTCAACGACCTCCTCGACCTGGAGGCGGACCGGAAGCACCCTCGCAAGCGCCGCCGCCCCTTCGCGAGCGGAGCCCTGTCCCTCCGGTTCGGGTGGATCGGCCCGGCGCTCGTCGTGCTCGGGCTCGTCCTGGCGTCACGGGTTTCCACGCCCGCCGCCGGCATGATCCTCCTCTATGCCGCGATCACCACCGCGTACTCCACCTGGCTCAAGACCCAGCCCCTCGTCGACATCTTCACGCTCGCCGCGCTCTACATGCTCCGCATCCTGGGTGGCGGCGTCGCAACCGACATCCGCGTGTCCATCTGGCTCCTCGGCTTCTCCAGCTTCCTCTTCCTCGCGCTCGCGTGCCTGAAGCGCGTCGCCGAGCCCGACGACGCGGACACCGCCCCCGGGGAGCGGGTCGCGCGGCGCGGGTACATGCCCGTCGACGTCCTCACCCTCCGGCTGATGGGCGTCGCCTCCTCGTTCGCGTCGGTCCTCGTCCTGTCTCTCTACGTCGACACGACGCTCGCAGAGGAGCTGTATGCCGCGCCCGCGGTGCTCTGGCTGATCGTGCCGTTGCTCCTCTTCTGGCAGTGCCGGCTCTGGCTCTCGGCGGGCCGCGGCCGGATGCACGACGACCCGCTCGTCTTCGCGCTGAAGGACAGGGTCTCCTGGCTGGTCGTGGTCTGCGTCGCCGTGGTGTTCGTCCTCGCCAGCGGCGGGCTTCCGTAGCCCGCGCGCTCCTCGCGGTCCTCGCCCTGGCGGAGGCGATCGACGGCCGGTCGTCAGACGGTTCTCGTCTTCCACGTCCCGCGCAGGAACCAGGCGCCGGCGACGAGGCCACGCAGCGCGGCCGTGATCGCGATCGTCCACCAGATGCCGTCCGCGCCGAGCCCCATCCCGAACGCCAGCACGATCGCCATGGGGATCCGCAGCAGGGAGAAGACGGTGGAGATGATCATCGGCGGCAATGTCAGGCCCGCGCCTCCGAACGCGCCGTCGAGCACGATCTCCATCGCCTGCGGCACGAGGCAGAACGCGACGATGCGGAAGTAGGACGCCGCGTGCGCCCGCGCCGCGTGGTCCCCGTCCTGCGTGAGCGTCAGGACGCGGGCGAGGTCGTCGGCGAAGAAGAACAGCACGAGCCCCCACGCGAAGCAGATCAGGGAGCACTGCAGGACGGCCCGCCACGCGACCCGCCCAGCGAGCGAGGCGTCGCCCGCGCCGAGGCTCTGGCCGACCAGCGCGGAGGCCGCCGCCGACCAGCCCATGCAGATCACGTCCGCCACGCCCTCGCCCGTGTGCCCGATGCCGAGCCCCGCCTGGGCGGCCGGTCCGTCCGCATCCGCCGCGATCCGGTGAATGACCAGGTAGATGCCGGTGAAGAAGAGGCTGGACACCGCGAGCGGCGCCCCGATGCGCGTCATGCGCCTGAGGACCTTCGAGTCCAGCCCGCAGGCGCCGGGCGCGCCGAGCGGCGTGTCGGAGGCGAGGCGCAGCTCGGCGTCGGAGGGCCGGGCACGCGACAGGTGCCCTCGGCGAAGCAGCGCGTACGCGACGAGCAGCGCGCCGAACAGGGTCGCGGCAAGCGTGGCCCAGGCGGCCCCGGGCACGCCCAGCGCGGGAACCGGACCCCAGCCGTGGATCAGGATCGGATCCAGGAACACGTTCACGAGCAGGGCGAGCACGGCCACGAGGAACGGGATCCGCGTGTTGCCGTGACCGCGGAACACCGCGTCGCCCGCTTGCTGCAACAGGACGAACACGCCGCCCGCCCAGAAGATCCGCGTGTAGGTCGCGCCCGCCTCCGCGACGGCCGGCGCCGCGTTCGCCACGGTGAACACGAAGGGGGTGAGAAACCACCCCGCCGCCCCGGCGAGGAGACCGATGACGACCGACCAGCGGAGCCCCTGCCCTCCGACGTAGCGCGCGGCGTCCGGGCGCCCCGCGCCCACGTACCGTGCGACGAGCGCCGTGAGCCCGATCCCGACCAGCGTCCCGAGCGACGCGAACATCCAGACGGTCACCCTCGACACCGAGATGCTCGCAAGCGACTCGGTGCCGAGCTTCCCGATCCAGTACATGTCGACGGCGCTGTGGACCACGTGCAGCATGGCGCTGCCCGCCGCCGGCACCGCCAGGGCGACGATCCGCCGGTCGAGGGAGCGGCCTGCGGTCACGCGCCCCGAGGTTCGGGTTCGGGTTCGGGTTCGGCCCGCGTGCGCCGGACGAGGTCGCGGAGGACGAGCACGATCAGCAGCACGCACGCCACGATCCACACGAACGCGCCCTCGTAGGTCCCCTCGTGCTCGTGGCCCGGCAGCAGCCGGTCGTTGAGCGCCGGCGACGCCAGGGCGACCCCCGTCGCCGCCAGGAACAGCACGTCCAGCGCCGCCCTCGGATCCCGCATCCGGTCCACCAGGAGCGGCGAGGCGCCCAACCACAGGGCGATCGCGGCCGGCAGCCACGCCTGCCCCACGACGAGCGCCCCCGCGCCGAGCAGCGCCGCAACGGCTCGGATCACGGCAACCTCGCGTGCCGTGTCCGCGCGCAGCGCCAGCACCACGACGTGGAGCAGCGCCAGCGCGGCCAGCGGCGCGAAGACCGGGATCCAGTTCGCGCGCGCGTCGCCGCCCGGGAACCAGGGGTGCTCGCCCGCCACGAGAAGCGTCGCGGCGAGGGCGACGACGGCGTCCGTCAGGGCCGCCCCGATCGCGAGTCCTCGCCGCGTGTGCCCGGCGAGCGCCGTCGCGCCCAGTCCCCACAGCGCCAGCAACGCCAGCGCGGCGACGGAGCCGGTACGGTCGGGTCCGTCCTGCAACGACACGCCGATCGCCGTCTGCGCGGTCGTCCACCGGAGGAACCACGCCCCGAGCAGGACCACGAGCAGCACCAGGCGCACGCGCACGCGCTGCGGCTCCGCCGTCGACACGCGGCCTTCCTCGTTCACTGCGCGGCTTCCAGCGCGGGCTCGAGGTCGACCGACGTCGCGAGGACGCGACGCGTGAGGCGCGCGACCTGCGCCAGGGTGAGGAGCAGCATGAGCGCGGAGACGCCGAGGGCGAACCAGCCGAAGGCCGTGACCTCGAGGATCTTCGGGTTGGCATCGTCGGCCGCCTCGAAGATGGTGTAGCGGAGCACGACGAAGACGTGGGCCGCGAAGGCGAGGTGCAAGAGCGACGACGTGAGCCTGAGGCCGACCTCCGTCCGCGCCATCGCCACGCCGCCCGCCCCCACGGCGACGATCGCGTAGGGCACGAGGAGGCTGGCGAGCTCCCGTCCCCCCTGCACGAGGATCCAGGAGGGGGTGAGCAGGGCGAGGAGGCAGATCGCCAGGCGCAGACCGCGCAAGTAGGGCGCCATGTCGGCGTCGGCCCCTTGGCGCAGGAGCCGCGCGACCTCGATCGCCGACATCACGGCGACCGCGTACAGCAGGCCCACCAGCACGCCGGAGACGGTGCCCCGAAAGGCCCCCCACATCGTCAACGCCGTCGCCATGTAGAACGCCACGAAGGCGTCGGTCGCCGCGACCACGGCGGCCAGCCCCACGCGCCCGCGGGACATGACCACGCCCACCGGCCCCACGATCAGCAGCAGGAGGGCCGGGATGAGCAACCACGCCTCGCGCCCCATCGGCGTCGAGAGATCCTCGAGGATGCCGGGTTCGATCCGGCCCGCCGGCAGCACGCACGCCGCCCACAGCAGCGTGCCGAGCATCGAGATCGAGTACGCGATCGCGCGCCCGCGGGCCGTGGGGAGGTACTCGCTCATCGCGCGTATGCTAACCCTCGTACGGTGCCAGGCACCAAGCGAGGCCTGGGGGGGCTGCACACCGTATCCGCGTCATGGTGTCGGCGCCTGACAGCGTACGAAGGAGAAGCGCGTGCTGTACCGGGTCCGGATCGGCCAGGACGACTACCTGGGGCGTGCCGAGGAGGTCGTCGCCTTCATGGCGCAGGCCGAGGGCGCGCCCGGAGACGACATCGACTCCTACATGGAGGGCGCGGCCCGGCGCCTGAAGGAGCAGATGGGGATCGACGGCATCGCCACTTCCGATCCGGCCGCCTTCCTCGATTCGCTGGACGAGCACGGCGTGGTCCCCGTCCAGACGTTCGAGGAACCTTCGGACGACCGCGTCTCGCCCGAGGAGGCCCTCGGCGACGGTCCCGTGACCCTGGGCGAGGGCGTGGACCCGCATGACATCGATCCGCTCTGAGGTCCTGCTGCTCGCCCTCCTCCTCGCCCTCGCGGGGTGCGGGCCGGACGATCCCGGTCCCGCGTCGGCTCCCGAGCCGGTCGCCCAGCCCCTCGTCCGCGCGCTCGAAGACACCGACCCCGCCGTGCGCCGTCGCGCCGCGGAGGGCCTGGGTCGGCTGGAGGACGCGTCGCTCGAGGTGATCCACGCGCTCCTCTTCGTGCAGTACGACGACGACACGTCCGTGGCCAAGGCGGCGATCGCCGCGCTGGACCGGATCCACCCCGGCCCGGACGTCGCGCTCCGCATCTTCGGCGGCGAGTGCTACGAGGAGGTCGCGGAGGACGTGATCGTGCGGCCCGCGTACACCACGTGGCGCAAGGTGGCGTGCGAGCCGACGGCTCCGGTGGAAGGAGAACCGCCCGGCGAGTGCTGGAGCCTCGTCGAGATCCCGCCCGTCCTCGAGACGCGGATCAAGCACGTCCTGACGCATCCGGAGGCCGGGCGCTGGCGAGACGCACGGGACGTTCGGGCCGACGACCTCGCCGCGATCCGAGCCACGCCGCCGCCCCCACCGCCTCCGCCGATGGAGAAGACCGTCCCACCCGAGGGCGAGCCCGCAGGCGCCCGTCCCGGCGAGGTGTGGTGCTGGTACGAAACGACGACGGGCAGGCAGTGGCGCCGCCACCCCGAGTGCGAGGTCCCGCCCGCGCCACGGTGACGGCGGGCATCGAGGGATCGAGGGGACGATCTACCGGTCGCGCTGGAGACCGCACGTCAAGGCAAGCCCTCCGTCCCGATCCGGCGCTGGATCCGTCTTGCGCGGGCCGGGGCAAGAGACGGGAATCCGATCGTCCGCCGGTCCTTGTTGCACAGGCGTCTGTTCGGTACGGTCCATCTGAACGGACGAACCCATGAGACAGCCTGCGCCGGGCGACGGCTTCATCGATGATGGATACGCGCTTCGACGCCTGGAAAGGCGCAAGGTCACCAAGGAAGATGTCGATCGAGTCGTGAAGGCCCCCCCTGACCATCGCACCCAGTCTGCACGATCCCGAGCGGTTCGTGCTGACCCGCACCGTTCACGAGCGCAAGATCAGCGTGGTGGTCGCCCCCGAGGACGCGCAGTGGGTTGTCGTGACCGTTTGGGTTGCTGGGGAGAGCAACGATGACTAGGCGCAAGGAGTTGAACGTCGAGATCCGCGGACCGCGCCCCCCCCTTGGGATCGAGATCGATCGGACGGGCACTGCTCTGTACGTACTGATCACCAATGCAGATGTTGCGCGCACCGTTGAGATCGAACCGGGGCTCCTCGCGGACCATGACGACCAGGGGGGACTCGTCGGCTTCGAGGTGATCGGGCTGGAAAAGGGCCGGGTGGGGAAGATCTTCGGTCGGCTTCGCCGGGAGTTCGCCGACCAGGCGCCCGGGTTGGAGCATCTCGCCGCGCTCTGCGCGTGACGCCTGTGGGCAAGCCTCACCCGCCACAGCACCCCGTCGGCCGCCGCCGAGCCACCCGAAGGTGTGCCCGCAGACGCCCGCCCCGGCAGATGTCGTGCTGGGCGAGCACGACGTGTACCAGCCCGACCTGGTCGTCCTCCGCAAGGCGCCGTCGGGCTCGATGATCGTCCTTGTCGGCGGGTACCGCGAGAGGGGCAACGAGACCGACGCCTCGATGCGCAGCGTCGCGTCCTCGCCCACGGCCCGAGACGCGAGAAGCGCAGCGCCGACGGCAAGCAGCACGCAGGACCGGGCAGTCCACGTCATGCAGCCCAGCGTACCGCCAACCCGGATCCAGGGCTTCGAGCGAGAGGTTCAGGTCGTGCGGGCTCCAGGGGGAGCGGGGGCGCATGGCGGCGAGGGAGAACGTCGACGCGGAGGCGGATCCACGGGTACTCCACTCGAAACCGGTGTCGCCGGTCCGTGCCCACGATCCGAGCTGCGTGCTTCGACGTTCGGATCGACGACGACGTGGACGCTACTGGATGCGCCTCAGCGCCTGGGTGATGTACTTGCGCACCTGGGCGTCGTCGTCCTTCGACAGTCTCTTCAGACGACTGACCGCGGGCTTCGCATCCGGACCCATCATGCCCAGGGTCCACGCGGCCATGCAGCGGGCGTAGTCGTCGTGCGACTCGAGCATCGCGATGAGCCTGGGCAGTGCCGGCTTCCCCATGCGCGCCAGCGTGATGGCGTAGTCGTAGGGCGCGCTCTTCGAGTACCGCAAGTAGTAGCTGAGTTCCCAGGCCACCGACTTCGCGTGCCGCCCCATGAGCAGCAGCCCAGCGAGCCCGGCGGAGCGGACCGGACCCGACGGCCCTTCGGCGGCCCTCATGAGCGGCCCCAATCCGTCCTTGCCCTGCCGCGCCAGGGCATACGCAGCCGCGTCCCGCACCGCCCCGCTCGAAGACCTGCGGAGTGCTGCGACGAACACCTCCAGCGCAGGCTTGGCGCGCTTGCCCAGGCCGCCGAGCGCACGCAGCGCTCCGGCACGCACCTCCCCCGAACCCGAGTCCTCGCGGCGGGCGATCCGGGTCAGGTACTCCAGGGCGTCAGAGTCCTTCGCGGCGAGGGCTCCAATCGCCCGCACGGCCTCGGCGGACACGATCGGCGACTCATCGTCCGTCAGACGTCCGAGGACGTAGAGCGTCTCGTCGCCCCCCGCGCCCATGCCCCCGAGTGCGCGCGCCGCCGCCTGCAGCACCGCCGGATCGGCGGATGCGCTCGTCGTGTCGAGGGCCGCGCGGCGCGCCTTGCGCGCCTTGCGCCCCAGCTCCGCGAGGACACGCA
Organism: Planctomycetia bacterium; assembly: GCA_030618975.1. Lineage (GTDB taxonomy): Bacteria > Planctomycetota > PLA2 > PLA2 > JAEUHO01 > JAUXCH01. The sequence continues at coordinate 880 of JAUXCH010000091.1, read as the reverse complement.
GGGCACCCGGCCACGCGGTCTGCTCGTCCGACCTCAGGACCCCCTCCGCGACGGCCACGGCGTCACTCCCCTGCGCGGCCAGGCCGCTCACCGCGCTCGCCACCACGCGGGCGTGCGGCGATCCCAGGGCGTGCGCGAGGAGCACGGTCTCCCGCCCGGCCGGAAGCGAGATCGCCGCCACGGCGCCCTGCGCCCGCTCGCGCACGACCTGGGACCGATCGGCGCGCAGCGCGCGCAGGGCGGCGAGCACCCCGGGGGCCTCGGGTCCCAGCGCCTCGAGGGCCCGCAGTGCCCGGAAGCGCAAGTCGTACGGTCCGGCCAGGGCGCTCGTGATCACGTAGGGCGCCGCGGCGCTCCCGCGCGGACCGAGGTCGGCCACGAGGTCGAGCGCCCGACTGCGCGTCTCGACGTCCCCGGTCGCGAGGGCGTCGACCACGAGCGTGGCGGCCAGGTCCGCGTCGCCGGAGGACGCCGCGAGACCGGTGGCCAGCGCGAGTCGCACCTCGGGCGCAGGGTCGGAACGCAACGCTTCCCGCGCGGCCTGCGCCTGGGCGCCGGGCTGCGCCAGCCCGGTGAGACCAAGCGCCGAGTCCGCGCGCACGAACGTGTCGTCCGCCGCCCGTCCGGCGACGAGGATCCTCTCGACATCCGCAACCCGCGCGCCCGTCCTGGCCAGGGCCGCAGCCGCGGCGACGCGTTCTCGGAGCGAGTCGGCCTCGAGCAATCGCTGCAGTGCTCCGGTCGCCCCGGTGATCCCGCGCCCCATCCCGGCCAGGCCGCGACTCGCCAGGACACGCACCTCGGGATCGGCGTCTTCCAGTGCAGCCACGAGACTGGAGGCCGTCGTCTTCTGCGCCCGATGAAGTCGGAGGCCAAGCGG
>JAUXCH010000313.1 GCA_030618975.1 Planctomycetia bacterium | reverse complement strand
TCCTTCTCGCGCCCCTCCTGCCGGTGCAGGTCGCCGAGCGCGAAGAAGGGGTGGGGATCGCCGGGCGCCGACTCCAGGGCCTGTCGGTAGGCCTCGATCGCTTCCTCGGGGCGTCCCTGGTGCAAGAGGTGGTGGCCTCGGTAGACGTGCGGCAGGGCGCCGGCCCCGCCCGCGCGCGCCGCGCGGCGCAGCATGCCGTCGGCCTCGTCGAACGCGTGGCGCATGCCCAGGAGGAGCCCGAGAGCCGAAAGCGCCATCCCGTGCGACCGGTCGTACCGGATCACGCGGCGCATCAGGCGCTCGGCCCGCTGCGGCTGCTCCCACATGTGGACGCTCCCGAGGCGGTACCAGCCCTCGACGCTCCGGGGGTCCAGCCGAAGCGCCCGGATGAAGGATGCGCGCGCCTTGCGCACGCGCCCCGTCAGCTCCTCGACCTCGCCCAGGGCGATGTGGGTGACGGGATCGGGCCTCAGCTCGAGAGACCGCCGGAACTCGACCTCGGCCTCGTCCAGTTGCCCCGCCTGCCCGAGCACGGCGCCGAGCGAACGGCGCGTCGTCGCCTCCGTGGGCCCGGCCGGTCCGTTCAGCGGAGGGTAGCGCCGTGCCCGCCCCGAGGTCATCAGGCCGAGCGCGCGACGGTACGACCTGCCGGCCGCCGCGTAGAGCTCCTCCTCCTGCTCCAGGTCCCCCAGGACCACCCAGAGCTCCATCTGTCGCGGCTGCGCCTTCGCGGCCTTCCGGAACTCCCGAATCGCCTCGTGGTTCCGCCCTCGGTGCCAGGCGGCCAGTGCCCTTCCGACGTGATGCATGACACTCTTCATGCTTCAGGACCGCACGGGAGGGCCTGGGGGTTACACGAATTCCGGAGATTTTGGTCTCCAGGCCGTGAGACCGGTCGGGATCGGCAGCCGCTCCATGCGCGTCAGGCCCGCGGCCGCCGCCCATCCGGCCACCTCCGCGTACGTGTGGTGGCTCTGGATCGGCGGCGCGAGCCAGTCGTGCACGACCTGCGCGCACTCGGCCCAGGTCGCCCGGCCGAACCGGGTGCCGCTGTAGGACCGCACCCCGAGGGTCAGGGGCGCCAGCGCGAACGACAGCCCGCGCACGACCGGGCCGGGCAGGCGCGTCGTCACGGCCCGGGCGGTGCCGAACACCGCCTCGCGGAGAGCCCCCTCCCGCGGATAGACCCACACGTAGACCGCCCCGCCGGGCCGGACCACCCGCGCGAGCTCGGCGTAGGCGCGCGCCGGATCCGGCGTGTGGTGGATCACGCCGTCGCAGAACACGAGGTCGAACGAGGCGTCCCGGAAGGGCAGCCTCAGCACGCTGCCCTGGACCACCGCGAGGTCCTCCCGGTCCACGGGCACGCCCGCCTCCTCCGGACCGTTGCCGGCGTCGACCCCCACGACCTCCGCCCCCAACGCCGAGAAGGCGTCCAGGTAGCGCCCGTGCCCGCAACCCGCGTCGAGGACGCGCCGGCCGCGGTACCACGCCCCGTCGATCCGGCGGCTCAGCCGCGGCCCCGTCAGGTTCGCGGCCATCGCCTCCCGGTCCTTGCCGAACAGGCGCGCCAGCCGTCCGTAGGCACGCCACTGGCGCTCGAAGGCCTTCACCGTGCGCTCTGCGCGGGCCGGATGCGGAGCCCGGGGAAGCAGCCTGGGAATCCCGCGGACGACCTCGAAGGCCCGCCCGCAGGCGTTGCAGAGCAGGCCCTCGCTCCCGTTCCGGCTCAGGGAGCCGCCACAGTCGCCGCAGGCGAGAATGGGGACGATTTGCGTCCACATGGAAAAGTGAGGAAACCTCCAGGAAAACCGACCGATCGGTCGGTTTTCCAGAACAAGGGTATTGCGCCGGGCCTGGGGTGCCGAATAACATGCGCCGAATCGAGCTAGGAAAGGCCCCGGAAGGGGGTGGTCCCCAGCCACTCGGAGTCGATCCGACGCTCGACATTGTGCCGGGCTCTGCGTCGAGCAGGCGCCCCAAGTGTGTTTTCAAGAGTCAGGATTCCCCGGACCCGGAACTGCCCGCTGTCCCGTTCCCCGTCCATTCCACCCAGGTACCGAGGAATCTCCCGAGTCGGGGCAAAGAGCCGCTTTCCCCCCCAGGCCGCCGCCCCAAGCCTCCCAGGAGTTGCCGATGATCACCCCCACCCAGGATCGCACCAGCCGGATCATCCAGACCGGCATGCTGATCGAGCAGAACGTAGAGGCCCGCTACCTGAGAGTCGGGCGCGCCTTCACCTACGGTCCGATTCGTCGCCTCTTCGAGGAGTACGCGGCCGAGGTCCGTGACCACGCGCGCATCCTGTCGCGTCACCTCCGCGACCGTGACGGTGGACGGAACCTCGTTCGTCAGTCCGGCCGGCGCCGTCGCCCCCGCGCGGCCGAGGGCCCGCCGATCCTGAACCCCGTCTCGCTGTACGCCGCCTTCGACGAGGCGTTCCGTGCCGCCGAGCGCGCCATCATCTTCCATCGCCGCGGCACCGACCAGGTCGAGGACCGCTACCTGCGCAAGTTCATGGGGGTCCTCGCGGGCGACCACTCGTTCCACCTCGACATCCTCGGTCACCTCCTCGCCGACATCCGCGACCGTCCGATGCACCTCACCCCGGGTCGCAAGCTCGCCCCCGTCGACGTGCCGTGGGTCGCCGCGATGTTCGAGGGCGTCGTGCCCCCGTGGCGCCGCGAGGCCGAGAGCGAGACCGGTCCCCGCCACTGGTTCATCAACTACATGTAGGCCCGTGGCCTACACCCGACCGAGCGAGAGCCCGGCGGATGGACGTGCCTTCCCAGGCATCCCATCTTCCGGGCTCTCTTCGTGTCCGGACCTCGAGGTCGCCGCCTCGTTCGAGGAGTTCCCGGAGAATCGACCAGGTCACGGAGCTCGGATCGTCCGAGTAGCGCACCGAGTTCGTTCACGCGGATCTCGTGCGCGGTGTCCACCAGCCGTCGTCCACGACGTCCCACGCGTCGAGGATCCAGATCCAGAATGCACGTGTCCGTCCCACGTGGGGTTCGAGGGCCGGCCAGAGGTCCCGGATCCCGGTGAGGTCGAGGAAGGTGAAGACGTCGACGGGAAGCAGGCGTGGCGGGGCGACGCACTTCGTCACACCGGTCGAGAGGTCGGGACCGAGTCCCGTCGCGTACCGCTCGGCGAGGCTCACGTAGATCGCCTTGAAGCACGTCCAGTCCGCGACGTACGCGTCGTCCACCCGCTTGTCGATGACGCGTGCCGGAACGCCCACGGCGATGGCGCGTTCGGGGATCCGAGCCGCTGGCACACCACGGCGCCCTCGGCCACGACCGACCACGCACCGACCTCCGCCCCTCCGCGGCTTCGACACGGTGCGCCCGGGACTGTGAGAGGTGGTCGCGAGGAGATGGGGCAGTGACCCCGCTTCGTCCACTCCCGGCGGCCGGGCTCCTCGCCCGATCCGCCACTGCGCTTCAGGGTCGGACGACGAAACACAGGTTGTCGCCGTGGGTCTGCGCGCACCTCGTCCCGATGCCGCCCAACGGCCCCCTCGGGCCCCCTTCTGCCCCTCGGCAACCTGGGTGGATGGCCCTGTCCCGCCCAATCGCCTACGGCCCCAAGGCCATGACCCCCTGAGCGAAGGGGGGAGCCCGTGTGCGCGCTACTCCATCCCCGGGCTGCACTTCACGACGTTGGATCCGGCGTGGATCACGCTCCGGGAGCCCTCCGGCCGGCTTGCGCGTGAGCGCGACCAGGGCCTTGTGCCGGGGCCGTAAGGCCTGTAGGGTGCGTGCTTCGTTCGATGGAAGGTGGGACAGGTGTCGTGTCGACGACCCCTAAGGCTGGTCGCAGCGGTTCGTTCCAAGGGACCGGCCGCGATGGCTGCGCAGTCGCCGTCTGGCGCGCCAGTCCAAGCCGCGCCTCGTCCCATCCGACTCGCGTGCACACGAGGCCGCGCGACGTGGTTCCACCGTGGTTCGGGCAATACGGCGTCCTGCATCGGCAGTCAACGGAGACGGTCAAGATGAGACATGAGGCGAGATCCCGAGTCGAAGACAGAAGTGTCTGGTCACGACAGTCGCCGAAGCGAGTCGCGGCGAACAGTCGATCGTCATCGCGACGATCTCGCCTCAGGTTCATTCGCCCGCTTCTCTTCCTTCTGATTCTCGGCGTTTCCCTGCAGCCCACGCCCGCCGCGGCCGGCGACCCTCTGGGCGGCCTGCAGCTGCCCATCGATGAGTTGGGGAACTTCGGCGTCGTCACCGAAGCCATGACGGACTTCCTGGATCCGCTGCTGAACAGCAGCGGACTGAAGGCAGCGGCACAGGCCGCGAAGGATGCCTGGTCGGAACTCGAGCAGGGGCGTGTTCCACTGATCGGCGAGCTGGAAGATCCCTTCAACGGGAACGTGGAAGAGGCCATTGAGGCCGCGCTGCAAAACGCAGCAGTCGCAGCGGAGATCCTGGAGGCGATCGTTGGGCCGGCAGCTCGTGAGCTTCTCACCGACATCCTGGACTCCCCGCTCTTCGCCGACGACGACTTCCGCATCACCCTGCCGACCGGCTGGGTACGAGTCGTTCGTAGCGGCTTGGAGGTGTCCGTCTACGCGACGGTGATCGGCCCGTTCGGCGCCCGCCTCACGACGGGTATCAGCAACGCCGATCCTCTGGCCAACATGACACAACCACGCATGGCCAACCCGAGCGGGGCGCTGGCCCTGTTTGCCGACATTGCCATGGCATACAGCCATCTGCACATGCGAAAGGTCCTCGCACCCGGACTGCGGGAGCCCTTGATCGACCTCACGCCTGGCATCGAAGCCGTGACCTACGTGAAGATCCACGACCAGTGGACGAAGCTTCGCTTCGCGAGCGCCGATCCCGCAACGCTGGAACTGGACGCCACGATCTCCGTCGGCTTGAAGGGTGGGGTGCGCGCGAAGCTCATGGCCGAGCTTGGCGCCGCCCTCACCCTGAACGTCAAGGTCAAGCCGGCCCGGGCCGCCGAGATCATCCTGGGCGTCATCGACGAGATGGAGGCGGAGGCTCTGCGGCAGGAGCCGTTCGAGGACACGGAGGACGTCCTGGCGATCGCGGCAGACGTCCTGCGGGCCGGACTCGTGTACCTGCAGGATCCCGACAGCGTCGACCCCGACGACCTCGGCGAAGTCAGCCTGAACGCGGGCGTCAGCGGTCAGCTCGGAATCGGCATCTGGGACTCCGGCATCGCGGCGATCTCCGCAGGGGCCGGTCTTACGACCCGTGTCCCACTGCAGGCGCTGGTTCGACTCTCGGCCGACCACCTGGAGAACCTGCTGGACTTCGGCATCACCTTGAGCGACGTGATCCAACGGATCTCCAAGGGCCATTTCGAGGGTGCCCCCGCGTCCGAGATGGATGCCGCTCTCGATGAACTTCACACGGCTTCGACAGAGTTGGGAAAGGACGTCCTCGACGGCCTGCTGGCGTTGACCACCGAGATCGAGATGGAGGCCGAGTTCGAGGTGTCCCTCCTGGGTGAAAGCGACCAGGGTGCAGGCGAGCGTGAGACCAACATCCCGCTGATCACGTACAGCGTCGATCTCCCCATCGGCGAACTGTCGGACACGCTACAGAACGACACGGAGGCCGTCGGTCGAGCCGTGGGGGCGGCCGTCGAGGCCTCGGCCCACCTGATGTTCGCCGGCTACGATGCCCAGACCGACTTCGACTGGAGCGCTCTCTCGCTTGGCGTCACCGACGGCATCAAGTTCTCCCTGCAGAGCATGGCCGTCGCCCCCATCATGCGCGTCGGATTCTCCGAGATGCCCCTCACCGATCTGCTCGAGACGATGGAGATCCACGAGAACTACGTGCGACCGATCCTGGTCGGTGTCATGGACGCTGGCCGAGCCGGCTCGCTGGACCCGTTGCGTACGGCCATCGAAGTTGCGATCGATGAGATCGACTACCTGGTCGACGACACCTTCGTCAGCCTTCTGAAGTCGCCTCGGATCACGTTTTCGACGGGCATCGGCGCCAATGCCGAACTCGGGGCCGAACTGGGCATCAAGCTCGGCCTGGGGGCGAGGCTGGAAGGCAACGTGAAGACCAGCTTCCTGTTCCTGCTGATGGATCGTCCCGAGTACTCCGAGGAGCACGAGACCACGCTGGCCGAACTCTCGTTTCCCGTGAACATCGGATTGACTGGGGAAGCCAGCCTGGGAGAAGGTGTCGAGTTGGAGATCACGGGAGGGATCACCGCCAGTCACAACCT
>JAUXCH010000765.1 GCA_030618975.1 Planctomycetia bacterium | reverse complement strand
GTCGAGCGTCCTCCCCTACGTGCAGGAGGGCGACATGGCGACCATCAAGGCGCCGCTCGACTTCCTCGGCGTCAACTACTACAGCCGGACTCCCGTGAAGGCGGGTCCCGGCGGCGACCCGGTCGGCGTGGCTCTGGTACCGAAGGAGGAGCTGACGGAGATGGGCTGGGAGGTATTCCCGGCCGGCCTCACCGACATGCTGGTCAGGGTCGCTCACGACTACGGACCGAAGAGCATCTACGTAACCGAGAACGGCGCGGCCTTCCCGGACGAGGCGGACGACACGGGGTACGTGGCCGACCCGCGGCGTGTTGCGTTCGTACGGGACCACCTGCTGGCGGCCGGGCGCGCCATCGCGGCCGGCGTGCCGCTCAAGGGCTATTTTCTCTGGTCGCTCATGGACAACTTCGAGTGGGGCAACGGATACACGAAGCGGTTCGGAGTCTTCAGGGTGGACTTCGACACCTGCGAGCGCACTCCCAAGGAGAGCGCGCACTGGTACGGCGATGTGATTCAGGCGAACGCAGTCAACGACTGAGAGTAGAGGGCTACCTCAGGAGGGAACCAAGATGTCGAGACACGAACGTCGGAGCGGGCCGGTGCTGTGGAAGGTCGTAGCAGCCGCGGCCGTACTGCTTGCGGCTGCCGCCACGCTCCAGGCTGCCGAGCCCACGGTCCGCCTCCACGCGGACGAGTCGGGCCAGAAGCTGCAGGTCGACGGGAAGGACTACATGGTCTTCGGCATGAACTGGGGCTACATGCCGATCGGTGACAACTACATGTACGACCTCTGGAGCCATCCGGACGACGTCATCGAGGCCGCCCTCGCCCGCGAGATGCCGCTGCTGCAGGACATGGGCGTCAACTCGATCCGGCAGTACGTGGGCATCCCTCCCCGCTGGGTCCAGTACATCTACGAGACCTACGGCATCACGACAATGCTCAATCACCTGGTCGGCCGCTACGGCTACACGATCGACGGCACGTGGATCCCCTCGGTCGACTACTCGGACCCGCAGTTCCGCGCAGCCGTCACGGCGGAGGTCGTGAGCCTCGTTGAGGAGTACAAGGACACGCCCGGCGTCCTCATGTGGCTTCTTGGCAACGAGAACAACTACGGGCTCCACTGGAGCTCGTTCGAGATCGAGGCGCTGCCCGAGGGCGAGCGCGACGACGCCCGCGCGCGCTACCTCTATACGCTCTACGCGGAAATCACGGACGAGATCAAGCGCGTTGACCCCGAGAAGCTCGTCGCCATCTCGAACGGGGACGTTCAGTACATCGACATCATCGCCGAGGAGTGCGGGAACCTCGACATCTACGGCACCAATGTCTACCGCGGCATCTCGGTTCGCGACCTCTTCCAGGTCGTGAAGGACAAGCTGGGCATCCCCGTTGTGTTCACCGAGTTCGGGGCGGACGCCTGGAACGCGAAGGAGATGCGCGAGGACCAGGCGATGCAGGCGAAGTACCACATCGGCCAGTGGGAAGAGATCTACGAGCAGTCCCACGGCAAAGGCCGCGTCGGCAATGCCATCGGCGGGTACATCTTCCAGTGGAGTGACGGCTGGTGGAAGTTCGGGCAGGAGAGCCGTCTCGACATCCACGACACCAACGCGTCGTGGCCCAACGGTGGATACTCCGAGGATTTCGTGCCCGGCGAGAACAACATGAACGAGGAGTGGTGGGGCATCACGGCCAAGGGACCGCCCGACCACCAGAGCCTCTACGAGGTCTACCCGCGGGCGGCCTACTACGCGCTCAGGCGCGCGTTCAAGCTCGACCCCTACGCACCCGGTACCGACATCGCGGCCATCCAGGCGCACTTCGCCGAGATACGTCCCGCGGCCGTCGCGCTGGAGGCCAGGGGCGACCGCGCCGCACTGCTCGGGGGACCCAGGGACCGCGTGCATATCTCGGGACTGAGACTCGAGTTCGAGAACTACAACACCGGCGGCGACCGGATCACCACACCGGAGTCCGAGGGCGCGGGTACGGACTACCCCGCCTTCCTCGGGTTCGACCACATGCAGTCCTTCTATGTCGACGTCGAAGCGCGACCGACCGAGAGCGTGACCGGTCGGCTCTCGATCAACATCCTCGGCAACGTCCCCGAGAATCCCATCGACGAGATCTTCTACGAGAACCGCGGCCGCAGGCGGACCGTCCTCACCGACGACGGGGACTTCGAGTACGAGGCCATCGAGCGGGTCAAGGTCTACCAGGCCTCGCTCTCGTGGGACGACAAGTGGTTCGTGATGGACGGCTTCTACCGCACCGGCCACCTGCACTGGGGGTTCGAGGGTGACTTCTTCGGCCTCTACCGGGACGCATACTACGGCGAGAACGTCGACATCTACAACGGCATGGCGCCGGTGGGCGTCGAGATCGCCGGCAAGAGGTCGCTCGACGGGCTCAAGGTCGCGTTCGGTCCCCAGCTCTGGTGGGGCGCCAACCCGGCCGTGCTGGTGAAGTACGAGAAGAAGATCGGTCCGTTCGACGCCACCGCCGTCTTCCACGAAGACATCTCGGAGCAGTCGTCCGTGAACACCTCGATCGCTATCCCCGAGCCGGAGACGCGCAAGGCCACGGTTCAGATCGCGACGAAGCGCGGCCCCTGGGGCCTCGAGGCCGGCGGCATCTGGTCGGGTAGCACGAAGGTCGGCGACACGTTCCAGATCGCCGAGGAGGAAGGCGACGGGTACACCATGTTGCAGGAT
>JAUXCH010000384.1 GCA_030618975.1 Planctomycetia bacterium | reverse complement strand
GATCGCGTCGCTTCGAGCCGCCGCGGCCGAGCGCGCCGCCGAGGCCGCGTCGACGCCGCCGGCGCCCTCCGAGCAGGCCGCGTGGGTGGAGGACGCCGGCGCCGACGATCCGCGGCGGCGTCGGCGCGCCGTGGAGCGGGCGGCGGCGGCCACGCCCGACCAGGTCGCCGGGCTCGAAGCGCGTCGCGTCGCCGGGGCGGACCTGCTGGCGCTCGCACGGCTCGCCGCCGCGCTGCCGTCCGGCGGCGCGACCGACGCCCTCGTGGTCGGTCTGCTGCTCGACGGGCCGGTCGACCTCGGACGCGCCGGTCGGCTCGTGACGGCGCTGGGATCCGATCCCCTCCTGCGTCCGGTCGTGATGCAGGCGCTGCTCGGCCGCGCGTCACCGGGCATGTTGAAGGTGGCGCTCGGACAGCTTGCCGGGCGTGAGGCCGACCTCGGCGACCCGGATGCCCGCGCGGCGCTTACCGCAGCGCTGGCGCCGCGCTTCCAGTCCTCCGACGCGTCCCAGCTGCACGCCGGGGCCCGGGCGGCGGGGATCCTCCGGCTCCCGGGGACCGCGCCGCGTCTCGTCCCGCTCCTCGATCACGAGGGCGCCGCCGTGCGCGCCGTCGCGGCGCACGCGCTCTCGCGCGTGCCCGATCTCGACACCGTCCGGGCCGGCGCGGTGAAGGCCCTGCCGGGCCTCCTCCTCGACGGCTCCCTCAGCGTGCGCATGGCCGGGACGCTGCTCGCCGAGACCCTCCTGGGCGCGCAGGTGGACTACGACCCGGCATCCGGCGAGGGGGCGCGCCGGGAGGCGCTCGACAGGCTGCTCGACCGGCTGGAGTAGGCCGCGTCTACTTGCGCTTCGTCGGCTTGACGAGCCAGACCAGCCAACCGGTCAGGCCGAGGCCCAGGACGCCCACCGCGAGGAGCATCACGGCGAGCCCGCCCAAGGCGTCGCCCGCGAGCGCCCCCACGGCCAGCGGGACGCCGAAGAAGAGCAGGAGGGCCCAGGTGAGGCAGCCCAGGTAGCGCCCCAGGACCATGCGCGCCATGGGACTCCACGCCGCGCGCTTCGACGCCGGTCGACCGCCGAACAGCGGGCCGAAGGCCTCGAACAGCTCCTCCATCTCCTCGGGCATGACGTCGGGGGCCGTGCCGGAGCCGGCAGGTTCGCCGCCGCCGCCGCCGGGGCGGAGCGCACCGCACTCCGGGCAGCGCCGCTCGCCGGCCGGGTACGCCGTTCCGCAGGCCTCGCAGCTTTCCAGCCGGATCCGGTCGGGGGTCATGCGGCCGGCGCGGCCCTCGGCCGGGTGGCGAGCCACCAGCCGAGGCCGAGGAGGAACACGAACGCCTCGATGGCGTAGAAGACGTAGAGCGTCTTGGCGATGCCGGCCGTGAACCCGTAACTGTGCAGCCCGATGCCGAGCAGGTTCACGCCCCACCACGAGAAGACCACGATGATGTTGAGCACGATGGCCATCATGGACAGCCCGAACGCCTTGACGTAGCCGCCGAGGCGGAGGTGCACCATGGCGAGCAGCCAGAGCACGATCATCAGGGCGCCGTTCTCCTTGGGGTCCCAGCCCCAGAAGCGGCCCCAGCTCTCGTTGGCCCAGATCCCGCCGAGGATCGTGCCGATGGTCGCGAAGATCAGCGCGAAGGCGAGCAGGCCGTACACCATGCGTCCGACGTTGCGGTAGAACGCCGTGTCGCCCTTCCTGAAGCCGAAGACCTTGCCGAGCACGTAGATGTGGGCGACGAAGCCCGTGAGCAGGCTCGCCATGTAGCCGATCGCGATGACCGTCACGTGCAAGGCCAGCCAGAAGTTGGTGTCGAGCACGGCCACGAGCTGCGGCATCGTGTCTTCCATCTTCTCGAGCTCGTACCGTTCGGCAACGAAGAGACCGGCGAAGGCGAGCAGGGGCGTGAGCGCCAGGGCGATCCTCTTGGGGTTGATCCACTCGAGGACGAGACCCGCGACGGCCATGGACCCCGTGACGAAGATGACCGTCTCGTAGAGCGTCGTTACCGGGGGACGGCCGCGCAGGATGCACCGCCACGTGATGCCGATCGCCACGAGCAGGGCACAGGCCGCGGTGAGGGCCCACGCGATGCGCACGAGCCACCGGTTGGGCCAGAGCCAGCTCAGGGCCACCAGCACGAAGGCCAGCAGGAAGAAGTGCTTCGCCCACCCCAGCAGGTTCGCGCGCAGGTAGGTCACCTCGGACTCGATGCCGTCGTACTCGCCTAGCGCGGTCGCGAGCTCGCGGCTCCGGGTGTGGAACCCCGAGGTGTGCTCAGCGAACCGGACGGGATCGTCCACGTCCGCCGCCATCTTCTCGAGCAGGCCCAGCATTTCCAGGTGGATCGGCGCCACCTCGAGGTTCGGCCAGAGCACGACGCGGGCCAGGAGGTCGGAGGGGCTCAGCCACTCCTCCGGGTTCTCCGACAGCGCCTGGCGCTTCTCGTGGAGCGCCTCGACCTGTTCGAACTGGCTCTTCGTCAGCGGCAGGAGGGAAAGCAGGGTCGCGTCCGAGAACATGCGGCCCAGGCCGTCGTACGGGACCAGCGCCTGGCGCAGGGCCCCGGCGAGGCGGAGGGGCTGCTGCGGGTTGTTCCGCCGGCTTGCCTCGAGCAGCGCTTCCGTGGCCCGGTTGATGCCAGGCGCCAGGGGCACGAGGGCCTCGGAGACGGGAACGTGCTTCCGTCCGCCGAAGCGCTCGCCCAGCGACGCGTCGCGCGACACGTCGACGGTTGCCCGGGCCCAGTCGAGGAAGTGGAGGAGTCCGTCGAACTCGTGCATCCCGTGTGCGAGCGCGACGACCCCGACCTCGACGCGCGAGCGGTCCTTCTCGGCCTTGGTCCGGTACCGCTTCGCGAGGGTGAAGAGCTTCATGCGGCCGGCGGCGAGCTCGTCGTAGCTGTAGCGGTCGGCCTTCTTGCGGCCCTCGATCTCCAGGCCGATCGCGGTCAGGATCTCGTCGGTCTCGATTCGGAAACACCTGTAGGTCCGCGCCAGGTCGGGGCGGAACAGCACGTCGAGCATCCACTCCACCGGACCGAGCTTCTCGCCCTGGGGCGTCTTGCACGACTTCTTCCGGTTCACGCGGAGGAGCGCATAGTTCGCCCAGGCGTACAGCGGCATGGCGCGACCGCCCTGCTGGACGGGGGTCTTCGCCCACGCGTCGGCGACGGCTTCCGGCCAGGCGGCCGGGGCCGCGGCCGAGGTCGGGGCAGGGGACTCGTCGGCGGCGCGGGCGACCGGGCCGGCGTCGAGGAGGGCCGGCGCGGCGAGGAGGCCGGCCGCGAGCGTCAGGACGAGCGCCCAGCCGAGGCGCCGGCGGCCTGCGTCCGCGTACGGGGAGGAGGAGAGGGGCTTCACGAGGCGCTCCCTGCAGCCGCCGCTGCGGCCCGCTTGCGGGCCTCGGCCTTGAGGTAGAGGATGAGCTTTCGTCCGAAGTGGATGAGGAGACCCATGCCGATCACGATGGTCGCGTAGAGCGGGACCTGGTCCGACGGGTTCCGGACGACCGCGAGGCCCGAGAACATGCGCCGGCCCGCTGCGCCCATCTGGGGGCCCCAACCGGACTGGTAGAGGGTGTACTCGCCTTCGCGGAGCGGCTCGTTCATCGAGATGTGGACGTCCCGTTCGGAGGACGAGCTGCCCGGGTCGGGCGTCATCGTGACGTCGCTCTCGTAGCGGCGCGGCATGCGCGTTCCGGGGTGGACCTCGTGGATGAACTTCCGGAGCCGGATCGTGAAGGGCAGATCCCAGGATCGCTTGCGGATCGTGATCGACCAGGGCTGGGTGCCGAGCGTGAACCGGAAGGTGTCGCCGCTGCCGCCCCAGAGGTTGCCGTGTCGGACCTTGCCGGTCGTCTTCTCCACGAGCTTGGCCCGGAGTCCGGCGGCGTTGCCCCTTCCCGCGTCCTTCATCTCCTTCGAGACGGCGTCCTGGCGCACCAGGAGGTAGGGCGACTCGCCCGTGCGCGCCTGCGGATTCTCCAGGAGCTTCGCGTTCTCCATGTAGTCGGAGAGGACGACGTCGAAGGGGAGCTCGGCCGCGAAGCAGCGGGCCTGCTCGTCCGCGTCGAGCCCTTCGAACTCGTCGTAGGGGATCACGAACTCGGTGCGGCTGCCGTCCGCGTCGAGCCGGATCACGGCGACCTCCCACTCCTCGTAGCTCTTGAAGGTGCTCGCGACGTCGAGGGTGTCGCCGGGGCGGGGCTCCCAGACCTGCATCGCGCCTTCCGTGGAGAGCCGATCCTCCACGAAGCTGCCCGCGAACAGGATCACGATGCCGAGGTGGACGATGAACACGCCGAGGGTCGAGGCGCCCTTGCGCATGCGCCAGAGACCGCCGACGAGCAGGTTCAGCGACAGGAGACCGAGCAGCAGGTAGCCGCCCACCAGCGGGATGGGGTACTTCCCGCCCACGTAGTGGATCAGGAAGGGCGACTTGTAGTACCGCTGCACGACCTCATACGTGGTGTCGTACTGCTGTTGGAGGGTGCTCAAGTACGTCAGGATCAGGAGGAGGATCAGCAGGACGGCCGCGAGGCCGAAGGAGCCGAAGAAGGCGAAGATCTTCTCGGGGAGGCTCTCTTGCTTCTGGGGGACGGGCATCGGGGAGCGCTCCTACTTGCCGTCGCTCAGCGACTTGCAGAAGGCCTCGAAGCTCGCCAGCTCGGGCAGGACTTCGATGGCCGGGCCGCGCATCTTCACGAACACCCAGTCGCTCGGACGCTCGACGATGAACCCGAGGAGCGCGGCGCCCTCCAGCTGCTCGCCGGCGTCGCCGCTGAAGTCGCCTTCGGCGACCGTGACGAAGACGCCCTTGCCGCCCAGCACCTCGGCGGTGGGGAGCGCCGCGATTCCCGGCTCGTCCAGGGCGGGCTGGCCCATCTGCTGGCGCCAGCGGTTGACGTTGGCCGCCAGGCCGCCGCCCATGCCGCCGAGCACGGCGATGTAGCACTCCGTGGTCGTGGCGCCGGCCGGCTTGAACGTGACCTCACGCATGGGCTTCGGCGGCTGTCGGACCCAGCCCTCGGGCGCTTTCCACTGGAATCGGGAAGGAGCCGGCGAAGACGGGGCCGGGGCGGACGGGCCCATGCCCATGGGCGGGTGCCCGGGCGGCAGATCGCCGGTCGGCGGGTGCCCGGCGGGCATCTCGCCGGTCGGTACGCCGGGAGGCATGATGGAGCGCTGCAGGCGGTCGAAGGCGTCTCGCTCGGCCGCCACGATCTCGGCCGGCCCGACCATCTTCAGGAATGCGGACTCCCGCTCCACGACGGCGATCAGGCCGAACATCCGCGCCTTCTCGATCGGCCGGTCTCCCCCCATGCCGACGTACGTGCCCTCGAGGTCGACCTCCACGGCCTCCGCATTCAGGAAGCGGCGGCGCGGCAGCTCGGCGACCTCGTCGCTCGTCAGCGGGGGGAGGGACATCTGCTTGCGCCAGCGGTTCACGT
>JAUXCH010000272.1 GCA_030618975.1 Planctomycetia bacterium | reverse complement strand
TGGCACTCTCCACGGGCTTCGTGCTCGAGGAGGGTTTCGACATGGAGACGCTCTGGAAGGTCGCGATCTCCATGCGGGACGCGGCGCAGGCCGCCGGCGTCTCGATCGTGACCGGCGACACCAAGGTGGTGGACCGTGGCAAGGGGGACGGGCTCTACGTGAACACTTCGGGGATCGGGCTGGTCCCCGAAGGCATCGACGTGCGGCCGGCTCGCGTGCGACCCGGTGACGTCGTGCTCCTCAGCGGCGAGATCGCCCTGCACGGAATCGCCGTGATGAGCCTGCGGGAGGGGTTCGCGCTCGCGTCGGAGATCCTGAGCGACTCGGCGGCCCTCCACGAGATGGTGGGGGGGCTGCTCGAGCGGCTCGGAGCGCGGGTCCACGTGCTCCGCGATCCCACGCGCGGTGGCGTCGCGTCGGCACTGGGCGAGATCGCGGAGGCCGCCGGCGTCGGCATCGTGCTGCAGGAGTCGGCGATTCCCGTGCGGGAGGACGTGCGCGGCGCCTGCGAGATCCTCGGCTTCGACCCGCTCTACGTGGCGAACGAGGGGAAGTGCGTGGCGATCGTCGAGCCGGAGGTCGCCGCGGAGGCGCTCGCGCTCCTCCGCGCGCATCCGCTCGGCCGGGACGCGGTGATCCTGGGCGAGGTCGTCGAGGACGAACACCACCAGGTGCACCTCGAGACGCTCATCGGCGGTCGACGCATCGTCGACATGATGAGCGGGGAGCAGCTCCCCCGCATCTGCTGACCCACCCAGGCGGTGCCAGGCACCGTGCAAGGGACAACGCCCGTTCCCCCCCCAGGCGGTGCCTGGCACCACCCGAGGGTCACTATCCCTTGCATGGTGCCTGGCACCGCCTGGGTGGGCACCGCCTGGGTGGGGGAAGTTCAGCGGGCGCAGGTGCAGCCCGTGCCCTGGCGGCAGCCGTCGCAGCAGTTGCGGTCGGGCGCGCAGCCGCCACACTTGCTTCCGCAGCCCGAGCCGCACCCGCCGCCGCCGCCGCCGCGGCTCGCGCAGCCGGCCAGCGCACCCAGGCTTCCGAGACACAGGGCCATCACGGCGATCATCACGATTCGCTTCATCGATCGTCTCCCTCGGTCGGCTGGATGGTATCCGGACCGGCAGGGCGATACTGCGGCCATGACCGTCGAGATTCCCTCCAACGCCTTTGCCTTGCCCTTCGTCGTGACCGAGGACATGGTCGACGTCCAGCAGCGCGTCTCGAACCACGAGTACGTGCGCTTCCTCTCCCAGGCAGCCGCCGCGCACTCCGAATCCCTCGGCTGGGGCCTGGAGGCCTACCGCAGGCTCGGCGCGTGGTGGGTCGTCCGGCGTCACGAGGTGGACTACCTGCAGCCGGCGCGCCTCGGCGACGCGCTCGTCTGCCACACCTGGCCCAGCCGGTTCACGAAGGCGAAGGCTTGGCGGCAGCACGTCATCACGCGTCCGTCCGACGGCGCCGTCATCCTCCGGGCCCTCAACACCTGGGCCCTGATCGACGTGGAAGCCGAGCGGCCGCGGCGCATTCCCGCCGAGCTGATCGAGGCCTTCGATCCGGCGAACTGGCGAACCGGCTGCTGACCCACGTACGGTGCCAGGCACCATGCAAGGGATAGTGACCCTCGGGCGGTGCCTGGCACCGCCTGGGGGGGGAACGGGCGTTGTCCCTTGCATGGTGCCTGGCACCGCCTGGGGGGGATAGTGACCCTCGGGTGCCTGGCACCGCCTGGGGGGCGGGGGACTTCGGCGTACGCAGGACCGCGCGCCTTCATGAATCGTTCGAGTTCCTAACGCACGGGCAGGGTGTAGCGGACCGTCGTGCCCTTGCGGATCGTCTTCTGCGGCATCTCTGCCTGCAGGTTCAGGTAGCGCTTGCCACCCCAGACCTCGTGCCGGACGTGGTGGCGGGTGAGGTCGATCACCTCGGGGCCCGTCTTCGCCTCCACCCGGGTCTCCCCGAACTTCACCGGCACGTCGTCGGGCAGCGGCACGCGGACGTAGATCCGCCGGTCGAAGACGCCCTGCCTGGACTTCGGCAGGTAGTTGAGGTGGAGACCCTGTGCGTAGCGGTCGACCTCCACGTCCACCACCACCGTCTTCGCCTCGGGGTCGTAGACGACCGTTGCCGAGTGCGCGGGCTCGTCGAGGGGCTCCTTCAGCGGCCGGAAGCTCGGATCCGAGAGGAGGAGGCGCGACACCATTCCGCGGAGCATCACGTCGTAGAAGCCCATCCGCTTCCCGGTGCCGGGAACGTAGCGGGGGAACTTCGTGAAATCGGCGTAGACGCTCGTGAATGCCAAGCGGTACTGGTAGCCGATGACTTCGCCGAGCGAGCAGGCGTTCTGTCGGAGGTACTCCCACTCCGCCATGGCCATCTCGCCGCGGTCACCTTCCAGCGCGGCCAGGTAGGCGCTCGCCCCCGCGTGCACCCAGTTGAGCGTCATGAGGTCTTCGGGGTCGATCGTCGTCGGGGCGAGGAAGATCATCTGGTAGGCGCACTTGTGGTAGGAGCGGGACAGCACGCCGTTGAAGCACGCGCCGGAGATGACGACGGGGGCGCGCGGCAGGTCGAGGGCGCCGACCTCCTTGCCCGTCAGGCCGCCGTCCACGCGCCACGCCTGGCCGTGACCGAAGTGCAGGAGGAAGTCGAGCGGCTTCAGGTGCTCGCCGCTGCCCGTGAGCGAGGCGATCTCGGCCGTCGGCTCGTCCGGCGCTTCGGCCTCCCGTCTCAGGATGCCGTCGACCAGCCTCTCGAGATCCTCGCCGTCCCGCGCCGTGAGGTATCCGAAGTAGAAGTCGGGCATGGGGTCGTCATCGAGGTCGCGGGCCAGCTCGAGCACCTCGTAGTGGAAGTTGACGTCCACCGTCTCGGGCGTCACCGCGACGGCCACGAACTCCGCGCCTTCCCGCACGAGCTTCTTCCGGACGTCCTCGATCTTCGCGTCCCGGAAGCGGAGGACCTTGGCGCCGCGGTGCTTCGCCAGGCGCTTCACGGCCTTGGCCCGGGCGTCGCGGGTCTCGAAGTTCGTGACGATGACGAGCTGCCCGAGACCCTTCTCCTTGGGGAGGCCCCGCTTCAGGGAGCTGGGGTCTTCCCGGGACTTCGCCCAGGCGTCGTGTCCTCCCAGCCCCACGATCAGGACCACGAGGAAGAGGTGGACCTGTCCGATCCGCATCTCGGCTACCCCCCGGACGTCGTACCGTACGGTCTTGGACGGCATCGGGAAGGGAGTGTTCCATGCGGACCGCCTTGACGCTCGCACTGGTTGTGCAAATCCTCGTGGCCTGTGGACAGGAGGCGCAGCGGGGCGCCTCGCTCGAGCTCGTGGCCGAGTCGAAGCGGCAGTGGACGGGCGTGGCCGCAGCCCCCGACGGGCGGCTCTTCGTGAACTACCCGCGGTGGTCCGACGACGTTCCCGTCAGCGTCGCGGAGCTCGTGGAGGGGGCGCCCGTGCCCTACCCCACCGAGGCGTGGAACGCCTGGGCGCCGGGGGTGGACCCCGCCACGCATTTCGTCTGCGTCCAGAGCGTGACCGTCGACGACCGGGGGTTCCTGTGGATCCTCGACCCCGCGAATCCGGGCTTCCAGGGGGTCGTGCCCGGTGGCCCGAAGCTCCTGAAGGTCGATCTCGGCTCGGACGAGATCGTCGAGACGTTTCGCTTCGACGAGGCCGTGGCTCCCTCGAACAGCTACCTCAACGACCTGCGGGTCGACTCGGGACGGGGCGTCGTCTATCTCTCGGAGTCGGGCACCGGTGCCCTCGTCGTGCTGGACACGAACACGGGTCGGAGTCGCCGTCTGCTCGCGGACCACCCCTCCACGAAGGCGGAGCCCATCGAGCTCGTCATCGGAGGCGCATCGTGGAAGCGCGGGGGGCAGACGCCGCAGGTCCACGCCGACGGGATCGCGCTCAGCCCCGACCGTGCGTGGGTCTACTACCAGGCGCTGACCGGCCGGACGATGTACCGCGTTCCGACGGCGATGCTGCGCGACGCGGATCTCTCCGCCGACGCGCTCGCCGCGGGTGTCGAGAGGGTCGCAGAAAGCGGCGTCTCCGACGGGATCGCATTCGACGCGGAGGGCTACCTCTACCTGACCTCGCTCGAGGAGGACGCGATCAATCGCTTGACGCCCGACCACGCGCTCGAGCGCGTCGTCCACGACGCGCGCCTCGCTTGGCCGGACAGCTTCGCGGTGGCGACGGACGGCTCGATCTACTTCACGACCGCCCAGATCCACCGGGGACCGAACCCACCGGAGCCCTACCGCCTGTGGCGAATCCGCCCCTGAGGTTCCGGGCATCCGGGAACCCGATCGGCCCTCGTGCATCCAAGGGGTCGTCTCTCGGAAGATCGACCATGCGCAAGGCCTGCCTCGTCGTGCTCCTGCTGGCCGCCGCCGCGCCGGCTCGCGCCCACGCACACCCGTACCTGGCCGAGGAGGCGGTCGAGATCGGCGACGCCCGCTCGCTGCCGTGGAACGGCGAGACCGACTACGGCCTCGTGGCCGACTACGACGTGCAGCGCCGTCTGGTGCCGGACACACTCGCGCTCCTCACGCCGACGACCCCGCCGCTCGTGCGTTTCGAGACGCTCCGCCGCGCGGCCCTCTACCTCTCGCCTCGGTTCTCCACGCCCGAGGTCGCGACATCCCTGAGAGTCCACCTCGCCCGACGGCTGCAGGCTCGGGTGGACCGCGAGGGCCTCGCGCCCCGTCTTCGCGCGCTGTCCCTCCTCGACGCGGGTTGTTTCGAGGGCCTCTGCGCGATGGACCGCACGCTTTCGTCCGGTCGTAACGGGTACGGGCTCGCGAAGCAGGCTCTGCCCGAGCTGCCCGAAGCGGTCGGTGAGGTGGAGTACGTGCTCCGGCGACTCGCCCCTGCGGGGACTCCGGTCGACGGACACGGGACCGGTGCGCTGCGAGGGGTCCAAGAGGGCTCCCTCCTCGCGAGGAATCTGCTGCGCGACTTCCAGCACGAGTACCCGACCCTGGCCGCCCTGCGCGCCTACCTCGCGAAGACGGCGGAGCGCGCCGACCCGCATCCGTTCTTTCCTCGACCTCCGCCGGTTCCCGGCGCCGATCCGGACGTGCGACACGAGGTCGTGCTGCTCGTTCCGGCTGCGCTCTCCGTGAGGAAGGCCAAGGACGGCGCCCTGGTCATCGGGTGGGTCAAGGCGAACCCCCTGTCCGTGCGTGTCGAGGTGGGGCACCGGATGGTCGTCGGCACGCGGATCGACGAGGGCGTCTGGAAGGGGGACGAGCGCATCCCCGCCCACGACAGCGAGACGCTCCTCGGTGGCGAACCCATGGGGGCCGTCGACGGCGAGGGCTTTCTTCGCGACCTCCCCGACGCGGCCGACGGAAAGCCCGTGGTGCTCCGCGCCACGGTCCAGGCCTTCGAGACCGACGTCCCGCCGCAACACCTGTGGAGCCCGACGGGCGGGCGCTACCGCGTGCTGTGGGAACGCACGTACGTAGTCTCTCTGAAACAGGCCGCGCGACATCCCCGCTGACACGGGGGGCACCCGTGCCGCCTGGGGGGCGGGATCCCGGGGCCGCCGTCCCCGCCCGGCAGCCCGAGCCGTCCCCGTTCCGGGAGCGGAAGTCCCGTGAAACGCGGAGGCCGCGATCCAGCTGTCCTTCGTTGACGTTGGAACACCCGACGCGGGGTCTCCTGGGCCGTACGAGGAAGCGCGGCGGCCTGCGGTGGCCCCCTGGCGCGGGCCTACACTGGCGCCGCGTCCGAGGAGAGACGCATCCAGGGGAAGCGAGCCATGGGAAAGACGGACCCGGGAGACGCCCGCTCCACGGGCACAGGGTCCGCTCGACGGAGCGTACGGTCGACCACGAGACGTCGCCGTCGCATCGATCTCCCGCAGACTTCGCCCGCTCCTCCCCTGGGCCGGACCGAGGCGTCGACCGCGACGCCCGCGGCCGACGCGCGGCCTTCGCGGCGCCCGCTCGGTTCCGGGAGCCTCCCGCACGGATCGCACGCCATCGCGACTCCCGTGATCCTGATCCTCGTCCTGCTCGGCCCCGGACTCGGGGGGCTCGCCTACCGCGTGGCGCGGGATCGCCAGCAGGAACAGCAGCGGAGTCGCATCGAGGATCAGGTGGCAGAACGTGCGTACGCACTCCGCCAGAAGACGCTCTCGGTCGTCGATACGCTCCGCACCCTGAAGGCGTTCTTCGACTACTCCGAGGACGTCACACGAGACGAGTTTGCCGAGTACGCGGGCGATGCGCGCCTTCGCCACCCGTCCATCCAGACGACGGGGTGGATCCCGTACGTGCCGGCGGAGTCGAGGGACGCCCACGAGAGATTCGTTCGCGATCGAGGACTCGCCGGGTACGAGATCCGCGAGCGCGCCGAGAGTGGGGAGGCCGTCGCAGCGTCCGCGCGAGAGGCGTACTACCCCCTCTGCTATGTAGAGCCGAACGAAGGCGACGAGACGTTCCTGGGGCTCGACCTCGGATCGGAGGCGCACATGCGCCGTGCCCTCGACCTCGCGGACGACTCCTGTGAGGCGATCCTGACGGATCCTCATGAGACATGTGCCGTGCCGTCGGACGCGTGCGACGTACTCGGGATCCTGGCGGTTCGCGAATCCGCAGGCTGCGAGCAGATACACGACCCGGGCGCGCTGCGCGGGTTCGTCCTGGTAACGTGCCGCGCCTCACAGCTCGCCATCGCCACACACCGAGAGGTGACGAACGGTGGCGACGCCGAGGTCGAGATCCGCCTGCTCGACGCCGACGTCGACGGCCGTCCGGTACCCCTGTACGAGCCGGCGGGTTGGCCAAGCGGAGCCGAAGACCTGCTGGCGGTTCGTGCCAAGGACATCCGCGTGGCGGG
>JAUXCH010000589.1 GCA_030618975.1 Planctomycetia bacterium | reverse complement strand
GATCGTCCAGGAGGCGCAGGACGCGGACGGCACGCCGCTGGGATACGCGCCCGTCGTGATCTCCGACGTGCGAGGACTCGCGAACCCCGTCGTCATCCGTCTGGAGAGGGGCGCCACGATCACAGGTCGGGTCCCGTGGCAAGGGGATCCGGGGACGTGGAAGGTCAGTGCGTTCGGCTGGTTCGACCCCGATCGCCGTGCGTGTGTTCCGTCTCACGAGGCCGGACCCACCCACACGTACCTGAGCTTCGACACGCAGGCAGAGGCCGATGGTTCCTTCTGCCTGGTCGGGCTCCCGCGCGGTCGCTTCACCGTGCGTGCATCGGGACCCGGCCGCCTGCGTGGTCCGGCACCGGTCGTGGAGGCAGGCGCGACCGAGGTCGTGCTGGAGACGGTCCCCGAGGGGCAGGTCGAAGTGCACGTCCTCGCCCCGCAGGGGCTGCCGTTCGGATCCGCCTACCTCGTGCTGGAGGAGTGGGTCGGCGAGGGGATCGAGGGGCGGGGGACGTGGTGGGGCGGAGGCGGCGAGCGACCCGACGTACGCGTCTACCACCTGACCGACTTGCGCCTCGACCGGCGCTACCGACTCAGGGCCTACGGCAACTGCTCGGGCGTTCGGTGCCGGACCGACGTGCTCGACGACGTGGTGCCTCGCGAGGCGCCCTACGTCCTGTCTCTCGAGGAGACTCCACGCGTGCGGGGCGTGGTCGAACGTGAGGACGGCACGCCCGTCGGGGGTGCGCGGGTCCGCTACCTCCCGTGGCCGGGCGGGAGACTCGCCTCGAACCCGAACATCCTCCTGGACGGACCGTGGCTGTGGTTCTCCCTGTCCGACGCCGCGGGTGCATTCGACCTGAGCGGCTTCGGCGAGCAGGAGCTCGTGCTCGGGGTCACCGGTCTCGGACTCACGCTCCGTGACGCCCCGCCGAGAGTCGGACCCGGTACGAGTGGCATTCGCCTCGTGGTCGTGCCGGAACGGTGTCTCAGCGGACGCGTCGTGGATCCCGCGGGCGGCACCCTCGCCGGTCTGCGCGCCGTCGCGGTTCCGGACCTGGGCAGCCCGAGGCTGTGGACGCCCTACCGTGTGGCGGCCGACGGGTTCTTCGAGGTGCGCGGCCTGGTCGCCGGCAAGTACCGGGTGGTGATCTGGAACGAGCGGGATCCGACGGATCTGCGCAGCGTCTTCTCCGGTCCGCTGCCGGCCGGGCAGCGCGACGTCCGCCTCGAGCTCGGGACCGGCGCGGTGCTGGCAGGCGTCGTCCGCGATCACGCGGGGCGTCCGGTTCCTGGTGCCCAGGTGCGACTCCGCGGCCGGTGGACGAATCGTGCGGCGAGCACGGATGCCGAAGGGCGCTACGCGTTCACCGGCATCCCGCGCGAGGTCGAGCTCGAGGTGGAGGTCGTGACGCCGGCCGGTCGGCCGGTCCTGCGTGACGTCCCCGCCACCCGGACCGCGGGGCCCACGACGCTCGACGTGACGCTGCCCAAGCGGTGAGGGGCGGCCCGCTCGCCGGGAGGGGGGGGGCGACGGGCGATTCGTGGATTTCGGCGGGAACGCTCCGGTCTCTCCGGCATCCTGTCTACGTGCCGACCGACGCTTCCTCGACGCCCGCACCCGACGCGGCCGATCTCCTGGCCGAGGCAGGCTGGCTCCGTTCCCTCGCCTTGCGGCTGGTCTCGGACGAGGCCCGAGCCGACGACCTGGTGCAGGAGACCTGGTGCCGCGCGCTGGAGCGACCGCCGCGCGACCGTCGGGCCCTGCCCGCCTGGCTTGCGCGCGTGGCCCGGAACACGGCGGCGTTGGAGCAGCGGCGTGCGGCTCGCCGGCGCGCCCGCGAGGCCCGCGTGGCGCGGCCCGACCGCATGCCGTCCGCGGCGGAGGTCGTCGCGCGCACGGAGCTCCACCGGCGTCTCGTCGACGCCCTCCTCGCGCTCGACGAGCCGTTCCGTTCCACGCTGCTTCTGCGCTACTTCGACGATCTGACACCGAAGGAGATCGCGCGCCGGACGGGCGTGGAGGCCGCGACGGTGCGTACACGGGTGAAGCGCGGGCTCGATCGGTTGCGCCGCCGCCTGGACGAGACCCACGGGGGGCAGCGGCGCGCCTGGATCCTCCCGCTCGTCTCCTGGGCGCGGGACGGTGGGGCGGGCGCCGCCGGCGCTTCCTCGACGCTGGTGGGAGGCACGCTGGCCATGGCCGCAAGCAAGAACATCGCAGTCCTCGCAGGCGTGGTGGGGGTCCTGCTCGTGGGGGGGAGCCTCGTCGTGCCGAGGCTGCTCTCCGACGACATGCGCACGGAACGGAACGCGCCGGTCGTGCTCGAAGCGGCGAACGGGCCCGACGATCCGCTGCTCGTCGGCCGGCAGGACCCAGCAGCCGAGCGCGCGCCGAGCGTCGCGGACGCGCCGTCCGCCGTCCTCGGCCCCTGGAGTCTCGACGGCACGGTGCTCGAGATCGACGGGCAGGCCGTTGCGGACGCGACCGTGGGGGTGACGCTCCGCCGGGGCGGGCTCGCCGACCCACTGGGCGAAGCGCGAACCGATGGCGCGGGTCGGTTCGAGATCGACCTCTCCTCGCTCGGCGTCCTGCCCCCGCTGCTTCGTGCGCCCGCGTGGCTGGAGATCCAGGCCTGGGCCGACGGGTATGCGCCGAGCCCCGAGGACCGCGTCTCCGAACGACTCGGGCGGCGCACGGACCTCACCGGTCTCGCGCCCGCGCTGATCCTGCAGCCCGGCCACGTGTTCACGGGGCGCGTGCTCGACGTGCACGGCGAGCCGGTCCCCGGTGTGCAGGTGAGCGCCGTCCCCGACGGGGAACAGGCGCGCATCGTGGCGCGTACGCGTCCGGACGGTTCCTACCGCGGCCGCATCCCCGGCCCGGGACGCTACGCGATGCGTGCCGAGGCGTCGGGCTTCGGCACGGCGCTCGTCTCGCCGGTGGACGTGGCGGCGGGCCGCGACGTCGAGGTGCCGGAGCTCGTCCTGCGTGGCGAGGGATTCATCCTCGGCGTGGCCCGATTCCCGGACGGGGCGCCGGCCGCGCACGTGGGCGTGACCGCCTCCGCCGTCTTGCCGCAGCGCCTCACCGACGAGGACGGTCTGCTCTCGTCGACGACCACGGCGGACGCCGACGGACGGTTCGCGCTGCGCGGTCTGAAGCGGGGACGCTACGCCCTCCGGCCGCGGGGCTTCCGGCGTTCCGAGGCCGAGCCCTCGTTCGAGACGGGCGAGAGCGCGGCCCTGTTGATCGTCCGACACCGTCGAGTTCTCGCCGAGGTGCGTGACGCCGAGGGGAACCCGGTGGCCGGCACGTGGATCTCGGGCGAGTGGATCCACGCGGACGGCAGCCGCGACTCCTCTGCGGCAAGCGTCGGCCGCGACGGACGGTACGCGTTCTGGGTCCCGGTGGGAGAGCGTCTGCTCGTGTCGGCGGACGTGGCGGGCTCGTCCTACGCCGAGGTGGCCATCGACGTGGGCGAAACGCCTTGGGATCGCCGGGTCGTCCTGACGCTGAGGGAGGCTTCGGACGAGACGGGGCGGATCCGCCTGCGCGTGACGGGGGACGACGGCTCGCCCATCTCGGAGATGCTGGCCACGCTCCAGACGACGATCGCCGAGTCCTCCCTGCGGGGGCTCTACGAGGTGGAGCCGGATGCCGACGGCCTGCTGCCGCCTGCGCCCGTGGGGAGCTGGATCCTCGTGCTCCGGCCGGGCCGCACGAAGAAGGGGATGCCGATCGAGCTCTACTTCCCCGTGTTCGAGCGCGTCACGGTGCGGCCGGACGTGGTGACCGAGGTCGAGGTGGTCGCGCGCCGGGGCGGTCGGATCCGGCTCACGCTCCGGGTCCCGACTGAGGGCTCGCTGACCCGGAGCGACGTCGCGATCGCGGTTGCGCGTGTGCCG
>JAUXCH010000446.1 GCA_030618975.1 Planctomycetia bacterium | reverse complement strand
GTCCGGCCTTCCCGGAGGCGCTCGAGCGCGTCCTGGATCAGGCGCTCCGTCTCGGTGTCGATCGAGGAGGTGGCCTCGTCGAGCACCAGGATCGCGGGGTCGTGGACGAGGGCGCGCGCGAACGCGAGCAGCTGCCGCTCGCCGACCGAGAAGTTCACGCCCCGCTCCTGCACCGGGTGATCCAGGCCGCCCGGCAGCCTGGCCACGACGCGGTCGGCGTGCACCGTCTCGAGCGCCCTCTCGACCTGCTCGCGCGTGATCCGCTCGTCGAACAGCCGGATGTTGTCGAGCACGGTGCCGCGGAAGAGGAACACGTCCTGCAGCACGACCGCGATGTGACGGCGCAGCGACCGCTGGGCGTAGTCCCGCACGTCCACGCCGTCGATCCGGACGGCGCCGCCCTGCACGTCGTAGAAGCGGCTGATCAGGCTGAGGATGCTCGTCTTCCCCGCACCGGTCGGGCCGACGACGGCGAGCGTGCTGCCCGCGGGCACCTCGAACGAGACGCCGTTCAGCACCGGCTCGTCGGCCTGGTAGGCGAACTCCACCTCGTCGAAGCGCACGTGGCCCTCGAGGGCCCGCGCCTCGAGGGCGTCGTCCTTGTCGAGGATCCGCGGCGTCGCGTCCGCGAGCCGGAAGACGCGCTCGCCCGACACGATGGCCTGCAGCGTGGTGTTCAGGTTGTCGGAAAGGTTGCGGATCGGTTCGAAGAACCGGTCGATGAGCAGGTAGAACTGGAGGAACTCGCCGATCGTGAAGGTCCCGTCGAGGATCCCCCGCGAGCCGAATACGAGGACCAGGGCCACGGCCAGCGCGCTGAGCACGTCGACGGCGGGGAAGAAGAACGCGAAGTTCCTCACCGTCGCCAGGTGGGCGTCCTTCAGCCGCTCGACGTGGTCCTCGTAGGTCGCGCGGGCGTGGGGCTCGCGTTGGAAGAGCCGGGTCACCCGGATGCCGCCGATCGCCTCCGTCGTGAAGGCGTTCGTCGCCGACACCTCCGCGCGCACGCGTCCGAAGTCGCGGCGGCTGCGACGGGTGAACAGGAACGCGACGAAGGCGAGCAGGGGCACCACGGCCAGCACGACCAGCGCCAGCTTCGCGTTCACCGCGAACAGCACCACGAGGATCAGGGCGAGCTTCAGCGTGTCGTGGAAGACCGCCGCGACGCCCGACTGGAAGAACTGCTCGATGGCCTCGATGTCGCCCGTGACCCGCGTCGTCAAGACGCCCACGGGGACGCGGTCGAAGAAGGGCAGCCCCATACGCTGCGTGCGCCGGAACACGTCCATGCGCAGGCTCATGCCGATCTCGCGGCCGGCGCGTACGGCGAGGATCATGCGGCCGGCCCGGACCACGCTCCCCAGCACCAGCACGCCCAGGAACACGCCGCCGTAGGTGAGGAGCTGCCCGCCCAGCCCCGCCGGCACGGCCAGGCCCTCGCCGAGGGCCCGGGCCGCGATCGTCATGGGACCGTCGACGGCGCGCTTCACGATCTCCGGCAGGAGCAGGTCGACGCCCGCGAGCGCCACCATGGTGAGGATGCTGAGCGCTACGAGGCCCCGGTGCCGGCTGACGTAGCCCAGGAGTCGGGCGAGCGTGCGCCACGGCGCCTGGAACGGCGGCTGCGCGCCCTGGTCCTCGCGCGCGGCGCTCACGGGAGGTCCTCCAACTCGGCCTCGATCCGCTGGTTCCGCCAGGTCCTGGCGTACCAGCCGTCGGCGGCGAGCAGCGCCTGGTGCGAGCCCGCCTCCAGGACGCGGCCCTCCTCCAGCACGACGATGTGGTCGGCGTCGCGCACGGTCGAGAGGCGGTGGGCCACGACGATGACCGTGCGCCGGCGCATCTCGCGGCGCAGACCCTCGAGGATCCGTGCCTCGGTGTGCGTGTCGACGCTGGAGAGCGCGTCGTCGAGCAGGAGCACCGGAGCCTCGCGCAACAGTGCCCGCGCCAGGGTGGCCCGCTGCTTCTGCCCGCCGGACAGCGTGACGCCGCGCTCGCCGATCACCGTATCGAGTCCGCGGGGGAAGGACCGGACGTCGGAGTCGAGCCCGGCGGCCGCCACGGCCGCGAGCGCCCTCTCGCGGGTGAGGTCCTCCGCGATCCCGTACGCGAGATTGCCGTGCAGGGTGTCCGAGAAGAGGAACGCGTCCTGGGGCACGGCGGCGAACGCTTCGCGCAGGCGGGGCAGCGGAATGCTCGTGACGTCCACGCCGTCGAGGAACACGGTCCCGGGAGGCGGCTCGTACGTGCGCGTCAGCAGCGACAGCACCGTGCTCTTGCCGCTGCCGACGGGCCCCACGAGCGCCAACGTGCGCCCGGCCGGGACTTGGAGATCGACCTGCTCGAGCGCCGGCCGGTCCGCGCCCGGATAGGTGAAGGTGAGGGACGTGACCTGCACGGCGCCCGCGGTGCGGGGTGCGGTGACGGCCGGCTCCGTGACGACGTCGGGCTCCGCCGGCTCCGTCAGCACCTCGTCGATGCGTTGGATCGCGGCGGCCGCGCGCTGCAGTGCCGACACGACCCAGCCCACGCTGATCATGGGCCAGATGAGCAGGCCTACGTAGGCGAGGAACGCGGCCAGGTCGCCGAACCCCAGGGCCCCGGCGATGACCAGGTGGCCCCCGTAGACGAGCACCACGAGGTTCGCGAGTCCCCCGAGCAGGGCGACCAGGCCCTGCATCCATGCCCGGTGGCGGGCGAGGCCCAGCGTCTCGGCGACGAGTCGCTGGTTCTCGTGTTCGAAGGCGGCGATCTCGACGTCCTCGGAGGCGTAGGCCCGTACGACGCGCGCTCCGGCGAAGCTCTCCTGGGCCCGGGCGGACAGGTCGCCGATCCGGTCCTGGACTGCCCGGGAGCGTCGCATGATGCGCGGCGCGAGCATGCGAACCACGAAGCCGATCGCCACGAGCGGAGCGAGGGCGGCCAGGCTCACGGGCACCGAGATCCGTGTCATCGCCAGCAGCGCGAGCGGGAGCAGGACGAGCGTCCCGGTCACGTACATGGGGCCGGGGCCCACGATGAAGCGCACGGCCTCCACGTCGCTCGTCAGCCGCGAGAGCAGATCGCCCGCGCGCGTCCGGTCGAAGAACGAGACGGGCAGGCGCTCGACGTGCGCGAACAGGTCACGCTTCAGGTCCCGTTCGACACGGCGGGAGGCGCCGATCAGGAGGAGGCGCTGCGCCCAGGTGAAGACGCCCGCCGAGACGCTCACGCCGAGGAAGGCCAGGGCCGTCCACGCGACCCTGGAGGCGGCGTCCGCTCCCCCCGCCTGCAGGATGTCGAGCGCCCTCCTCAGGAGGAGGGGGGAGTAGACGAGGAGGATCCGACTCGCGAGGACGCAGACGAGGCCGGTCGCCATCACGGCGCGGTAGCGGGGCAGGTAGCACAGGACCCGGCGGTAGGGACTCGACGTGGACAGGAGCACCGTGTCTCCCTACCACCGATGGGCGGCAGGGGGGAGGAGGGGACGGGTCCGTGCGCGAAGTGGTCGCGTCCTTACCGGAGCCGCGGCCACGGTGTGCGTGCAGGAACGCACGCAAACGCACGATCCGGCGTTTCCGCACGCTCTCGCACGCCGGGCCCGTGTCCGCGCCATCGTCCTAAGTCTCCTGTGCGCAAGCGTCTAGGGCCGGAGCGGGCCCGTGCGCCGCATGTGGCACGACGCTTGTTGGTAGGACGTGCGAGGTTCGACGTCACTAGTTCCGAAGACAACCCCCTTTTTCCGTAGCCCAAAGCCCCAACGGCGTTGGATCTCGACGAGAGGGGCGGACTCACGTCCGCCCCTCTCGATTTTTGTCTGGTGCTGCGCACGAGCGGCCGGGGCGCATTGCGCCGCGGCCTTTGGGGGACATCGCGGCTTCGCCACGATCTCCTCGCGCGGCGATCTTGTCTGGTGCTGCGCACGAGCGGCCGGGGCGCTTTCGGCGTTATGCCTGGCGCCTGCGGCGCGAGCGGCCAGGGCGCCTTCGGCGCCGTGGCCTTTGGGGGAGATTGAGGCAGAGCCCCAATCTCCTCGCGCGGCTACGCCGCGCGCTGTGAAGAGGGGACGGGGCGCGGTAGAGGGATTCTCAGTCGCTCTTGCGCGTGTGCGTGCGCCAGGTGCCTGCTGCCGACAGGGCGCCTTCCTTCGGCGAGAGCGTGAACGTCTTCACGACCGCGGTCAGCTTCTCGTCGAGGCCGTCGCCTCCGATCGGGACCATGAAGCCCGCGAAGACCACGTCCACGTCCGCGTCGACCTCCATCCACGCGGCCTCGCGGTCCTCCGGCTTCATCTTCACGATGTCGATGCCGTCGGTCTTCACCTCTTTCTTCATCAGGAAGCAGACGAACTCGAGGCTGTCGGTGGCCAGGCAGAGGCGCGTGTGCCACACGCCCAACACGTAGGTGCCGGACGGGCAGGTGCCCTTGACGGTGGGCGGCGGCTCCGGCTTCTTGTGCCCGTTCTTCTTCTTGGGCGCCTTGGGGTCCTTCGGCGCACGCACGAAGACCTTCTCGAGAGGGACGTCCGTGTGGAGCACGGCCAGCGGGAGGGGATCAACACTCTCCGCCGTGATCTTCTTGAGGGCCTTGCGCGAGCGGAGCTTGGGCGTCTTCTGATCCGGACGCAGCACCGACGCGAGCGGGATCAGCACGATGGAGTGCGCCTTGCCCTGGACGTAGACGTGGTTCTCGACCTCCGCGCCCTGCGGGGCGAACTTCGTCGCTGCGCTGCCCGCGTAGAGGTCGAGGCCTCGGGTCAGGGGGGGATCGCGGCGGTGGCCACCGGGATGCTCGGTACCAGCATCCAGGCGGCCAGCCAGCAGATCGGTCAGCGTATCCTGCAGAGCCAGCTGGCTCGCGGTTTCACCGTCGTCCGCG
>JAUXCH010000969.1 GCA_030618975.1 Planctomycetia bacterium | reverse complement strand
CCCTGGGGGGGCCACCGGGGCCCCGCCGGTCTCGCGGTTGAACGCGAGCCCGGGAAGCCCCGGAGGTGGGGGGAGGTGACGCGGACGCTCAGGCCAGGAGCGCCTTGACCTCGGCGATGCCCTTGGCGACGCCGCCGGCGGACTTCGCCAGGGCGGCGAGCTCGTCGTCGGTCAGATCCAGGTCGACGATCTTCGTGACGCCCCCGGCCCCGATCTGGATCGGGAGACCGACGTACACCTCGCCCAGGCCGTAGTGGCCGTCGGCCCAGGTGCTGCAGGGCAGGATCCGTCCGGTGTCGCCCAGGACCGCCTCGGCCATGAGCACGGCGCAGGAGCCGGGCGCGTAGTAGGCGCTGCCGGTCCCGAGGAGCTTCACGATCTCGGCGCCGCCCTTGCGGGTGCGGTCGACCATCGCCTCGATCTTGTCGGCGGGGATCAGCTCGGTGATCGGCACCCCGTTCACGGTGCTGAAGCGGGCCAGCGGCACCATGGAGTCGCCGTGTCCGCCGAGGACCATGGCCCGCACGTCCTTCGGCGAGCAGCCGAGCTCCATCGTGATGAAGGCGCTGAACCGCGCGCTGTCGAGCATGCCGGCCATGCCCATGACGCGCGCGGGCTCGAAGCCGCTCGTCTGCTGGACGACCCAGGTCATGACGTCGAGCGGGTTCGTGACGCAGATCACCACGGCGTCCGGCGCGTGGGTCTTGACGATGGTGCCGGCCGCCTCGGCGATCTCGACGTTCTTCTTCAGCAGGTCCATGCGGCCCATGCCGGGCTTGCGCGGGAAGCCGGCCGCCACGATCACCACCTCGCTGCCCGCGAGGATGGCCGGGTCGTGGGAGCCGGTGACGAGACCGTCGTAGCCGAGGACGGGTGCCGTCTGGGTCATGTCGAGGGCCTTGCCCGCGGGCATCCCCTCCATGATGTCGAAGATGGCGACCTCTCCGAGGTCGCGCGATGCCGCCACGAAGGCTGCCGTCGCTCCGACGTGTCCGCCTCCTAGGATTCCGATCTTGCGCATGGACGCCTCCTGGTCCGGACCCACCACCGGGCCCGGGGAGGCAGCATAGGGAATCCGGGCCCCGAAGCCCACGATCTACTGCGGTGTCCCCCCCGAGGGGGGTGCGTTCGCGGAGGCGAATGTGGCAGGCTGGGAGAGGCTGGAGGGCCCGGGAGGGAGAACCCGCCCTACCGGGCGAGGAACAACACGATCCCGTTGTAGACGGCGTGCGCCGCCACGCTCGCCCACAGCACGCGGGTGCGCAGGAAGACGAAACCCGCGGCGAGGCCGAGCGCCAGGACCGGCGGGAACGAGATCGGCGGGTGGACCACGGCGAAGACCAGGGCGCTCGCCGGCACCGCGATCCGGCCGGACACCGACCGGAGCATCCCGCCGAGCAGCAGCCCGCGAAAGAGGTATTCCTCGAAGAGCGGCGCGGCGAGCACGCCGAGCGCGAGCACCGCCCACCACGCGTCGCCTGCGGCGCCGCCCAGCACCGTCGTGCCGTCCTTGACGTCGCGCAAGGCCGGTACGACGTTCACGACGGCCAGCCACCCGGCCCCCACCGCGGCGGCCGCCCCGCCCGCGATCACACCGAGCAGGAGCGCCCGCGGCGTGACGGACCGCCCCAGCCCCATCGCCTCGAGGGAGGCGCCGAGGGCGGGAGAGCCGGCCAGCGAGATCCGTGCGCCGAGGGCCACGATCAGCCCCGCGAGCACGTAGGCCAACAGCACCGCGACGAGCGGGGGCACGGCGTGGACGAGGGGGATTCTTCGGGAT
>JAUXCH010000210.1 GCA_030618975.1 Planctomycetia bacterium | reverse complement strand
GTCCTCTTCCGCCGTCTCGTCGTCGTCTCCGTCGTCTTCGTCTCCCTCGACCAGGCCCTCGCCCTCGAAGGTCCAGACCTCGTCGGGCTGCGCGTCCTCGGGCACGTCGATCTCGAACGGCTCGTCGAGCAGGTTCAGCACGAGGCGCGTGCCCGGAATCGCCTCCCAGTCCTTCCGGCGCAGGTTCACCTCGAGGAACAGGTCGAGGTCGATCGCCCAGAGCCCCGGCGCGATCGGCTCGCCCTGCCGGTACCAGCCCACCGGCACCTCGAGGCCGGCCCGGAAGCGGGCGTGCGTCTCGAACAGTGCGTCTTCCTCGCTGAGCGCCTGTGCTCCCGCGCGGTCCTCGATGTGGTGCTGCACCTCGTGCTCGATCGTCTCCTCGAGCTCCGCGTCCACGTCGAACGACGGGTCGCTCTCGGCCAGCGCGACGAACGAGCCGTAGTACAGGTGCACGATCGACTTGAACGGATCCTGCCCCGACGGGTCGGACAGGGGGGAGGTGGCGCACTCGCCCAGCGTGAAGACGTCGGGCACGAGGGGGTGGGGCAGGGTGTCCTCGTGGACGTCCACCGTCTCGATGCCCTCCATGAACTCGGCGGGAATCGCGTCGGCCAGCTGCCGGGCCCGGGCGGCGAAGGTCTCGAAGTCCATCACGACGCGCCGAGCATACCCGGCTTCCGGGTTGAAGAGCCCGCCCGCTCCGCCCATCCTGTGCGGTCCCTCGGAGCCTCCCATGCGACCCCACGTCCTGCTCGTCCTCGTCGTCCTGCTGCTTCCCCTGACGGGTTGCGAGGAACCCTCGACCGAGATCGTCCCCAGCACCCCGGGCTCCGACGCGCCCGTGGACGCGCCGAACGCGCCCTCCGTGCTGCGTCCGCCCGAGAAGGGGGAGAAGCACTTCGCGACGCTCAGGCAGATCACCTTCGGCGGTGAGAACGCCGAGGCCTACTGGTCGTTCGACGAGCAGCGCCTCATCTTCCAGGCCACCCGGGCGGGGCTCACGGCCGACCAGATCTTCGTGATGGATCCGGACGGCTCGAACCTCTCGCTCGTCAGCACGGGCAAGGGCCGTACGACGTGCGCCTACTTCCTGCCGAACGACGAGCGGATCCTCTTCGCGAGCACGCACCTCGGCGGTGACGAGCCGCCCAAGCCGCCGCCCTTCGACCCGCGCCTCGGCTACGTCTGGTCCATCTGGTTCACCTACGACATTTTCACGGCGAAGCCGGACGGAACCGACCTGAAGCGCCTCACGACCACGGACGGTTACGACGCCGAGGCCACCGTCTCGCCGCAGGGCGACTCCCTCGTGTTCACCTCCACGCGCGACGGCGGCCTCGACCTCTACTCGATGGACCTCGACGGCTCCAACGTGAAGCGGTTGACCGACGCGCCGGGCTACGACGGCGGAGCGTTCTTCTCCTGGGACGGCAAGAAGATCGTGTGGCGCGCGCCCGCGCGTGACGACATCGATCCGGAGGAGACGAAGAAGCTCCTACAGCGTCAGCTCGTCCGACCGAACCGCCTCGAGATCTGGATCATGGACGCAGACGGCTCGAACAAGACGATGGTGACCCACAACGGCGCCGCGAACTTCGGCCCCTTCTGGCACCCCGACAACCGCCGCGTCATCTTCGCGTCCAACATGGACGACCCGAAGCACCAGAACTTCGAGCTCTACCTCGTCGACACCGTGACCGGCGACGTGGAGCGCGTCACGCACTACCAGCGCAGCCGGGAGGGAGCCCATCGGTCGGACGACTTCGACGGCTTCCCGATGTTCACCTCCGACGGCAAGCGCCTGGTCTTCTGCTCGAACCGCTACAACGACAAGCCCAACGAGACGAACGTGTTCGTGGTCGACTGGAAGGACTGACCGCGCTTCGGGGTCGGGTGAAAAACCACGGCTTTCGCGATCGCCGACCCACGGATCCGCCTCCGTGGGCACGGCCTTCGACACCGGAATTCCGGCCCTCGCGGGGAACCGGCCCTCCGCGCCGGGCGTCCTTCCAGGGGACACAGGATGGAGGCTTTCCTGCCATGTCGACCCGCATCCGGCGCCCGGGGCGCCTCCCGGCTCTGGGCCTCGTCGCCCTCCTGGCCCTCGCCACCACCCCCTCGGCCCGTGCCGGGCTGGAGCTGGGCGCCGAGGCCGTCGAGGTCGAGGCCAAGGAGTTCGTCAACACGGAGCCGGTCAAGCTCTCCGACCTCAGCGGGCGGCTGATCCTCCTCGAGCTCTGGAAGACGACCTGAGGCCCGTGCCGTGGCCAGGTCGGCCACCTCAACCAGATCCAGGAAGACTTCGACGGCAGGGGGCTCACGATCCTCTCGGCGACGTACGAGAGCCGGGAGATCGTGGATCCGTTCGTCGAGAAGTACGAGCCGATCTACCCGATCCTGTGCCAGGCGGGGGGGCAGCTCGGCGAGTACTCGACCGGCGGCGTTCCGGCGGCCTATCTCATCGGCGCCGACGGCAAGGTCCTGTGGCAGGGTCACCCCGGGGATCTCGGGGACGACAAGATCGAGACCCACCTGAAGGACGTCGCGAAGAAGGACCGGGTGTCGACCTGGGCGTTCGTGATCTCGAAGTCGCTGCCGCCGGTTCCCGACAAGCTGTCCAGCGTCCAGAAGCTGCTGGTGAAGATGAAGTTCGGCGGCGCGCTCAAGAAGGTCGAGAGCACCCTCCCGAGGCTGGAAGGCGACGACCAGGAGGCCGGCGAGGCGATCCGCGCGTGGATCGAGGGCGTCGGCACCAAGGGCCTCAGGGTCGCGGCCGCGTTCGTCGAGGACGGACAGATCTACAAGGGCTACCTCGAGTACGAGAAGATCGAAGAGCGCTTCAAGGGGCACGACCTCGCCAAGCAGGCCAAGACCGCCGCCAAGGCGCTCAAGAGCGACAAGGCGCACGCGCTCGAGATCAAGGCCTCCGGGAAGCTCGCGAAGATCAAGAAGGAGATGGCCGGCGAGCGGAAGTCCGGGGACAAGCTCAAGTGCCTCAAGCCGCTCCTCTCGAAGAAGTACGCCGAGACGCTGGCCGGCAAGGAAGCCGCGAAGCTGGCCGCCGACCTCGAGTAGCACTTCGGGGACTTCGGGGTCAGGTGATAATCAGCGCTTTTCGAGGACGTTCGGCGGTCCACGCTCCCTCCGGCTCGACGACGACGGCCGTGCCGTAGCGCAGGATCTCCGCGGCGGAGTTTCCGCCCACGACCACGGAGGCGTCGCCGGGCGACTCGTCGCACCGGAGCCTTCGGCGCCGGCGGCCTTCCGCGCGACCTTCCGAGTCCGTAGCATGGGCGCGGAGGGTCCTGCCATGCGGATGCTGCCCACGCTTGCGATGCTGCTGGCGGTCGTGCTCGTCGTCGATCGTTCGCCCGCTGCCAGGGCGAAGCGAACCGAGGCCGTCGTCGCCGACCACACGTCCACGGACCTGGCGAAGATCCCGGAGAAGTGGATCCGCAAGGCGAAGAAGGACCTCCACATCGCCTACGGACACACGTCGCACGGGAGCCAGCTCGTGACGGGCATGGAGGGACTCGCCCGGTTCAAGGGCGACCTCTACGCCTTTCGCAAGGACGGCGGACGTCAGGTGCTCGACTTCCGCGACCGGGTGATGCGGGGCGCGAACGACCTCGGGAATCCGAATCGAGAAGCCTGGGCCGAGGCGACGAAGACGTACCTTCGCGCGCACGAGGACACGAACGTCGTGATCTGGTCGTGGTGCGGTCAGGCCGCGACCTCCACCTCGAACATCGACACCTATCTCGAGCTGATGGAAGGTCTCGTCGGGGACTTCCCCAAGGTCACCTTCGTGTTCATGACCGGTCACCTGACGGGTACGGGCAAGACGGGAAAGCTCCACCTGGCGAACGAGCACATCCGGAAGCACTGCCAGGAGAAGGGCCGCGTGCTCTACGACTTCGCCGACATCGAGAGCTTCGATCCCGACGGCAACGGCTACCTCGAGAAGAAGGCCGACGACGCCTGCAACTACGACTCGAACGGCGACGGACGGCGCGATCGGAACTGGGCGCGCGACTGGCAGGCGAGCCACGAGGAGGGGACGGACTGGTACGCGTGCCGCTCCGCGCACTCCCAGCCCCTCAACGCGAACCGCAAGGCGTACGCCGCGTGGTGGCTCTGGGCGCGACTCGCCGGCTGGGACGGGGCACGGTAGGCCCGCTTGCGGCGTGCGGGCCCGAGTGGGATCTCGTCGCCGAGTCCGACGACGGCCTCCTCCTTCTCGGCGAAGTGAAGTGGAAGGCGCAGCCCTTCGGTTGGCATGCGCTGGACCGTGCGTGCCACATGCTCGATGCCAAGCCCGTGCCCACCTTGCCTGTCCGCTACGCGCAGCACGAGACCCTGCGCGTGCTCCTCGTACCGGAACTCGCCGCGGGCGTGATGGCCGGCCCCGGCCCGCCACCCGGGACCTCCTCGCTGTTCCCGCTTCTACCGCAGCACACGGCGAGGACGAGCAGAACCGCAAGCGCGACGGTCGTGAGGGCGGAGTGGCGTAGGAGTCCCGGGAGCACCACGTACGTACGCCTTCCCGGCCAATCGCACCGCGCGCGGTGACGTTTGCGCCTGAGACCGACCGCCCCACTTCACTGGAGAGTCGATCTTGGATCATCACGGCCCGCCCATCCTCGACCCAACCCTCGTGAGATGCCGGAAACCGGGCCATCTCGGGAGCGGTGCCAGTCCCAGTCCACGGTGCCGCGCGCCTGCCCCACCGTGTCGAGTAGTCGAACACAGTGTGCCGAATGTCGTGACGCGGAGCACCGGAGCGGGGGCCGGCACCGAGCACGGGGACGACGATCGGAGTGCGGGTGATCGGTTGAATACACTTCTTGCCAAAAAGAACTCTATGACTTATCTTCCGCAAGAATCGTCTCGCATCTTGGGGGATGCTCCCTCCATGGAGAGGCGCAGTGATATGCGAGCCAGCGAGTACATCCGGGACCTGGCGGCGAGCGGGACCTACCACTTCAGCACCACCGAGGCGATCAGGGCGATCGAGGGCAATCCCCCCGCCGTGCGCGCCCAGCTCCGCCGGCTGAAACAGCAGCAGATGATCGCGGAGCCCGTTCGGAGCTTCCACGTCATCGTTCCACCCGAGCACAGACGCCTCGGATGCCTGCCCGCGGAGCACTTCATCGATCAGCTCGCACGGGTCTGGGACGAGCCCTACTACGTCTGTCTGCTGAGTGCGGCCGAGCGCCATGGCGCGGCCCACCAGAGACCTCAGGCGACCCAGGTCATGATGCGCAAGAACCGCAAGACCATCGAGTGCGGGATGGTTCGTGTCGAGTTCATCGCCCGCGGTGACCTCGACAGGATGCCCGTCACGGAGATCAACACGCCACGCGGCGTGCTGCGGTACTCGACCCCGGAGGTGACGGCGCTCGAGTTGGTCGGCTACCCGGGCCACGCCGGCGGACTGAACAACGTCGCCACGGTCTTGGCCGAGCTGTCCGAGGAGATGACCGTTGATGAATTGCTCGAGGCCGCGAAGCTCTGCCCCGTGAGCTGGTCACAGCGCTTGGGCCACCTGCTGGAGTTCGTTGGGCAAGAGGACATCGCTGCGGCACTCGGCCCCTTCGTGGTCGAGAACGCGCGAAACTACACGCCGTTGCGGCGTGCGGCGGAGATCCCGGGTGGACAGCGAGATCCGCGCTGGAAGCTCATCGTCAACGTCGAGGTGGAGCCGGACGAATGATCCCCAAGGACTACATCACAGCGTGGCGGGCCCAGGCGCCCTGGCGGCTGGATGCTCAGGTCGAGCAAGACCTCGTCATCAGCCGCGCCATTGTCGATCTGTTCTCCGTTCCCGAGGTAGCGAGTCGCTTGGCCTTTCGCGGCGGCACCGCCCTGTACAAGCTCTACCTCACGCCTCCGGCCCGGTACTCGGAGGACATCGATCTGGTCCAGATGCGAGCGGAATCCATCGGCGAGACCCTGGACAGGGCGCGTGCCGCGCTGGACCCGTGGCTCGGGGAGCCTCGTCGCGTGTTCAAGGAGGGGCGGGTCAACCTGGTGTACCGCTTCGAGTCCGAGGACGCTCCCCCGCTGAAGCTCCGGCTCAAGGTCGAGATCAACACCCGTGAGCATTTCACCGAGCTCGGCGTTAGGCGCGTGCCCTTCGAGGTCGCGAACCCGTGGTTCAGCGGATCGGCGGAGGTCTCGACCTACGCCATCGACGAACTGCTCTGCACCAAGCTGCGGGCGCTCTATCAGCGGAGGAAGGGACGCGACCTCTTCGATGTCTGGTACGCCATGGACCAGGGCCGCATCGACCCTCCGACGCTTCTCGCCTGCTTCGATCGCCACATGACCGAGGACGGGCGCACGGTTACGAGGGCCCAGTTCGAAGCAAACCTGGCAGCGAAGCGAAAGCAACCCGACTTCCGCGACGACATGGGGCCGATCCTCCGTCCCGGGTTCTCGTGGGAGTTCGAAACGGCGATGGACGTGGTCCTCTCGAAGCTCGTGGCGCGCCTGCCCGGTGTGAGCCCTTGAGGGGCGAGGACGACTGATCAGGCTCGCGCCAGCACCGGTCACGCGCTCGCTCAAGGGCTGAAGCGGCCACCAACACGCGGCGCGTGGCCACCGTCGGCGTGCCGATGACCGGAGCTACGCATCACGACATTCGGCAGCTTCTGTTCGAGTACTCGACACCCCCATCCTACTGCCTTGGCAGTTCGTCGTCTTCCCCTCGGCTCTATAGGGAATTGAATCCTCCCGACGAAGGTATCGGGCCTCGCGCACGCCCTTGGGCCTCCTTTCCCAGCGTCCAAGTCCCCGCGCGGGCCGGCGTGAGGACCGCCGCGGGGCAGTCCAGCGCCTGCGCGGATCGCCCGGAAGGGCCTCGAGACGACCGCCGAGCAGACCGCGCCCCCCACGCCCGCGTCGGACGTCTCCGGCCTCCCCCTTCGCCCCGCTCGAGACGCTGGAAGCCTCATGGCTCGAAGGGCGAGACGAGTCCCTTCTCCCGCCGATGCCTCATAATGCGGTTTATGACGTCGACCCGGGTGATCCACGCGACGATCACCATCTCCTCGCCGCAGCGCTGGCACACCATGGGATCGACCTCAAACACCTTCCTGAGCATCCGCGCCCACGACTGCCGACGTCGGGCCTCGGCCGAGCCCGGGGTGGCGGGCCGGGGCGCATCCGTGGGCGGGACGAGAAGCACTTCGGCCTGCGTCTCGTCCTCGCCCGACGCCGTTCCCTCCCCCATCAGCGCCGCCCGCGATTCCCGCAGGGCCATGCGCTTCTTACACGAGTAGGCACCGTAGTAGTGGTTGGAATGCGTACCTGAGACGGGTTGAGGGAGAGTTCGTCACCATCACCCACCCCTGCCATCCGCTGGCTGGGACTTCCTTGGCCGTCCTCCACTACCGCCGACGACGCCCTGAGCCCATGGTAGTGGTCGAGTTGCCCGACGGGCAAGCGACACCGATCCCGCTGGCCTGGACGGACCGGGCCCGGCCCAATCTCCACGCGGCGGCCTCGGCTCCGGGTTCCTGGCTCTCCGGCCTCGCACTGCTCGAGGTCGCCCGGCGAATCGCGTACTTCAGGAAGGAGAGGTGAGAACCGATGAAGAGAAGAGGTCCTGGACAGTTTTCTACAGGTCCAGACTGGAGTGCCCATGGGAGGCCGCACGGGCCGGCGTCGGAAATCTCGCGAGCGGTTCCTGACGAAGCTCCCCGATCTTGGCCAGGTGTTACGGGGATCGCTCGTGGAGCGCTTCCGCCAGTGCGGGAAGCCCGGCTGTCACTGTGCGCG
>JAUXCH010000663.1 GCA_030618975.1 Planctomycetia bacterium | reverse complement strand
TGGTTCTCCGGGGTCGTCCTCTTCCCCGCCGGCACGCCTGCCGACGGTGTCGCCGTGGAAGCGGCCGTCAGCATGAAGCGCGGAGGCTCCTGGGCTGCGTCTCCCGAACCGGGATTGATCCACAGCGTCTCGATCACCGACGCAGAGGGTCGCTTCCGGTCCTCCGGCCTGCGCCTCGGACCGTACGTCGTGAAGGCACCTCGGGTCAGCCGGCAGGACGTGAGCGCAGCGGCGGATCACCGGCAGCAGGACGTCCGGCTCGTGCTGCAGAGCAGGCGGGTACGCATCGTCGTCCTGAACGACGCGGGGCGCCCGTTGCCCGAGGCCCTGGTCCATGTCACCCGGCTCTGGGGCACCCGCCGCGGCTGGGGCTTCAGTCGTTCGCGCCGCCCCGACGGCGTGCTCGAGCTCTGGGGGCAGCCTCGAGATCACGACCTCCTCTACGTCACGTGCACGGGCCACCTGGCCACCGAGCACTCCGTCGACTTCAGGGAATCGGTCTGGAGTCGGGATGAGACCGTCGTGTTGGCGCGGGACGACGTGGCACGCGGCGAGGTCGCCCTGGCGCTCCAACGTCAGGACGGCACGTGGATCCGAGGGCTCTCCGCGTCCCTGCGGTCCGCGAGCGGCATGTACCGCGTGCCGGGCTTTCGCCGGGTCGACGGGGACGGGGACGACGTGATCAACCTCCCGCCGGGACGTTGGACGCTGGAGGTGGCCCCCACCGCCTCGCACGAGGACGAGGACTACGAGGGCTACGACTTCCCCGCGTGGGGAACGATCGAGGTGGTGGCCGGTGAGCGACGCAACCTCTCCCTGATGAGCCGTCAGGGAGGACGGGTGCGTGTCCTGGGGAAGCGCGGGCCGGGCATCGACCCCGAGGCCGACCTGACCGTCAGCCTCGGAATCGTGGTGCCTCCCGAGCTCGAGGGCGACGAGGACCGCGACTACGAGAACCTCGACTGGTCCCTCGATGAACCCATGCTGTCCCAGATCGTCGCCCCACGTCCCTGGCTGCTGGAGGTCGAAGGGTACGGTGTGAAGACCGAGCTGCGGAGGGTGATCGTGCGCGCGGGCCGAACGCTGGACGTCCACGTCACCCTCGTGCCAGACTCCCCGGACGGGAACGCCGAGGAGAGCGAAGAGTGAACCACCTGCCCCTGCTGATCGTCGTGGCGACCGTGCTCGGCATCGCGAGCCTGTTCCTGGCCGGAGCGGCAGTCGCGGAGGAGGACCGTCCGGGTCCGGCCGCACCGCCGTCGGGACCCACCGCGGGGGAGCTGGCTGCGCTGTGGAAGCACGCGCTGGCCCTGTACGAGGCGGGCGAGCTCGAGGAGGCGGCGCGCGAGCTCGAACAC
Organism: Planctomycetia bacterium; assembly: GCA_030618975.1. Classification (GTDB taxonomy): domain Bacteria; phylum Planctomycetota; class PLA2; order PLA2; family JAEUHO01; genus JAUXCH01. Next base: position 2,106 of record JAUXCH010000663.1, on the reverse strand, counting down.
ATCGCGCGACTCGACGAGCACGACGTCCACGCCCTCGACAAGCTCCGGATGATCTACGCCACGCTCGAGGACTGGGAGTCGCTCCTCACCACGCTGGAGCGCATGCTCCCGTTGGTGGACGACCCGGAAGTCTCCGCGCGCATGCACGAGATGATCGCCCGCCTGAAGGCGAAGGACGCAGAGCACGCGGAATCGGATCGTGAACGGGTCGTGCGATCGGAGGACGAGTGGGCGGCCCTCCTCGAGCAGTGCACGAACGCGCCGAGCGTCGAGGTCCGCCGCAAGGCCTTGCAGACCTACTACGAGGCCGACGCCCCGCGTGTGTCACACACGCTGCTCGGGCGGTGCCACCCGAACACCGAGCCGGACGCGATCTGCCGTGGGTGGCTCGTGCGGATCATGGGCCAACTGAACAATCCGCGGCTTGCCCAGGTCCTGGCCTTCGCTCTGAGGGATCCCGACCTCCGCGTCCGCTCGGCCGCCGCCGAGGCCCTCGGCAACATCCGAACTACCTCCGGCCTCATCTACCTCATGTACACCCTGGTTGGCATGCCGCTCGATGCGAGTCCGACCGAGGCGCAGGTCGACCTGCTCAACGCAGCCCGCCGCTCGGTGATCCACATCACCGCGCGGCCCGACGCCCTGGGGACGAGCGACGTACGGGTCCCGGCCGAGTCTCTCGCGGCGATGCGCAAGGACTGGATCACGTGGCTCACGTCGACCGACGGCGTCCACGCCCGGATTGCCGCCATCGCCGACCTGGAGGCCCAGGGGGATCTCCGTCCGGACCTGTACCTGCTCGACGACGTCTCCGATCCCGAGCCGGAGATCGCGCGCGCCGCGTACGGGGTGCTGCTCCGGCGGTCGAAGCTGCCCAGCGAGGACGAGGTGGCCGACCGCATGTGGCCAAAGTTCCCGGTCTTCGGGGACGAGGCGTTCGAGGAGGCCAACCTGGGCGTCGTTCGCGGCGCCGTCACGGACTGGTGGAAGGAATGGAAGGCGGAGCGGAAGAGGTCGCAGAGGCCCCGCCAAGAAGACAAGGATGCGGAGGACGACGGAGAATGAACCACCTGCCCTTGCTGATCGTCGTGGTCGCCTTGATCGTGGTCGGGATCCTGCTGGTCGCCGGAGGGCGTGACGAGGACGAGGCGGAGCCGCGTCCGCCCACGCCGCCCGGCGGCGCCGTGCCGCCGCCGCACGTTCCTCCCCCACCCGCTCCCGAAGCCGATGCCGAGGACGCGGCTTCTGCCACGGAGCTCGAACCGCCCCCGGAAGAGCTGGGCCCGGACGGCAAGGTCGATCTTGCGCTCAGGATCGAGAAGTACGCCGTGAACGACGTGAGCCTTGCAGGGGCGCTCGAGGATCTCGGACGTCTCCTCGGTTGCGACGTGAGCTTCTCGGACGGAGCGTGGAAACGAGTCGGAAACTCCTCCTCCGTGCACCTCCGTCTCTCGGACGTGAGCGCGACCACCATCCTCCACCTGCTGACCGAACCGTACGGGATCGTCTACAAGGTGCGCGGAGGCGTCCTGTGGATCCTGATGGCGGGCGAAGAGCCGCCCGAGACGGCGCGGTGGGCGCCATGGGCCCCCGCCTCCTCAACGCCGTCGTCCTGGCCGAGGACTACGAAGGGCTCCGTGACTGGTGGATCGACGTCGTCGGGCTCGAGCTCGAGTACGAGTGCACGGACGGCTACCACTACGCGGAGCTCGCGCAGGACGGGCACCTCGTCGTGGGGATCGCCGACGCCGAGGAGATGGGCGCGACGCTCCCCACCCCGCGCGCGAACGCCGTGATCGCCCAGCTCCGGATCGACGACGTCAAGGCCTTCCTCGCCGGCATCGAAGCCAAGGGCGGCACGGTCGCGTTCGGCCCGTCGTTCGACGAGGGCGGAAGGTTCTGGTACGGCTCGATCCTGGACGGCGAGGGCAACGCGGTGTGGGTCGTGTCCCCCTCCGAAGGCTGACGTCCGTCCTTCTTCCGCTCAAAGCGCTTCTACGACGCTGCGCCGGGGAGACGCGCTGCACGGCGTCCCGAGGCCGGGAGGGCTCCGATCAGCCCGGAGGCTCGGGATGGGTCGAGTCCTCCCCCTCTGCCAGCTCGCGC
>JAUXCH010000560.1 GCA_030618975.1 Planctomycetia bacterium | reverse complement strand
TGCCGTCCGTCGTGCGGACGAGGTAGGCGTGTCGCCTGACGTATCGATCCCCGCCCCCCGCGGGCGCGTCGCTCAGCTCCTTCCAGGTGCGCAGGACCTCGGCCACCTCGTAGTCGTCGTCGCGCCAGCGGAAGCGGCGCGGAACGCCCGGGACGCCGCGTGCCATGGCGCGCGCGTCGAACGACCCGGGCTCCGGGACGATCGGTTCGGCGATGCGGCGGTTGGCCACCTCGAGGCGTCTAGGAACCGACCTTGGTGAACCTCTCGGTGAGCAGCGTCGCGAGAGGCGCGTCGCCGCGCTCCGCGAAGTCGTAGGTCGCGCGGACCCACGGCTTGTCGATCGTCAGGATGCGCGACAGGTCGATCGGCGTGCCGATCACGACCACGTCGCAGTCCACCTTCTCGATCGTGGCCTGGAGATCCGCGAGCTGCTGCTCGCCGTAGCCCAGTGCGGGGAGGACGTTCTCGAGGTGCGGGTAGGCCCGGAAGGCGTCCGCGATCTCGCCCGTCACGTACGGACGCGGATCCACGATCTCCGCGGCGCCCGCGCGCTGTGCCGCGAGGTAGCCGGCGCCGTAGGCCATGCCGCCGTGCGTGGTGGTCGGGCCGTCCTCGATCACGAGGACCCGCTTGCCCTTCACCGCGTCCGGGTCGGCCAGGCCGATGGGGGAGAGGCCTTCGACGACGACGGCGGTGGGGTTGTGCTTCTCGATGTTGGCCCGGACGCGGGCGATGTCCTCTTCCTTCGCCTCCCCGTACTTGTTGATGACGATCACGTCGGCGTGCTCGAAGTTCCACCGTCCGGGGAAGTACTCGAGCTCGTGTCCCGGGCGGAGCGGGTCGACGATCGTGATCAGGAGGTCGGGCTTGTAGAACGGCGTGTCGTTGTTGCCGCCGTCCCAGAGGATGATGTCGGACTCCTTCTCGGCCTCGTCGAGGATCTTCCCGTAGTCCGCGCCGGCGAAGATCACGTTGCCCACCTCGATGTGGGGCTCGTACTCCTCCATCTCCTCGATGGTGCACTCGTGCTTCGCGAGGTCCTCGACGGTGGCGAAGCGCTGGACGATCTGCTTCGAGAGGTCGCCGTACGGCATCGGGTGGCGGATCGCGCCGGGCTGCAGCCCCGCGCCCTTCAGGAGCTTCGCGACGTAGCGCGTGAGGGCGCTCTTGCCGCAGCCGGTGCGGACGGCGCAGATCGCCACGCAGGGCTTCTTGCCTTCGATCATCGTGGCTGCGGGGTCGAACGGAGCGAACGACGCGCCCGTGGCTTCCACGCGCGCGCGCTGCTTCTCGACGTAGGCGTAGGGAACGTCGCTGTACGCGAAGACGACGTGGTCGACCCGCTTCTCGCGAATCAGCGCCTCGAGTCCCTCCTCCGGGACGATCGGGACACCGTCCGGGTACAGCGGACCGGAGAGCTCGGGAGGGTACATCCGGTCGTCGATGCCCGGGATCTGCGTGGCGGTGATCGCCACGACCTCGGTCTGGGGATCGTCTCGATAGAGGGTGTTGAAGACGTGGAAGTCCCGTCCGCCCGCACCCATGATCACGACCCGTTTGCGCTCGCCCATCTCGTCCTCCGTGTCAGACGCCGCCCAGCGGGCGGCGTCGGGGAGGGGCATTCAACACCTGGGGCGGCCGGGGTCTCAGGACATTCGGAGGGGCCGGTAGGCCCTGAAACAGGGCCCTTGCAGGTGCATTCCCGGGGCCCGGAGCCGCGGGATGCCCCTGGCCTACGGCGTGCCCTTGGCCTAGTAGAGGAACATGGGCTTGCCCGCCACGTGGCGCACCCGGGGCCGGTAGCGCTCCTCGTCGTAGAGCTCGCCCACGTCGACCCGTTTCTGTCCCTCGGTGATCGTGCTCAGGGGGACGTCGGTGTAGGTCCCCTGGCTCAGGGAGACCAGGCGACCGGAGTGGCCCCGCAGGGCGAGGCGGATGGCCATGTCCGCGAAGTTTACGGCCACCATGAGGTCCAGGGCGTCCGGCGTGCCCGACCGCATGAGGTAGGAGAGCCGCTGGAAGATGATCTTCTCGCCGGTGATCTCCTTCAGGCGCTCGCCCGTCTCGAGCCCGATGCCCCCCAGCTTCCGGTGCCCGTACGCGTCCGCCCGGCCGCTCAGCTGCATCTCGCCGCCGACCATCCGGGCCCCCTCGGAGATCGTGACCATCGCGTAGTGGCTCGGGTTCTCCCGCTTGTCCTCCAGCAGGAAGCCGGCCAGTCGCTCGACGTCGAAGGGCACCTCCGAGATCAGGGCCCGGTCCGCGCCGGCGAGGTAGGCCGAGACGAGGCTCGTCTCGCCGCAGTAGCGGCCGAAGAGCTCGATCACGGCGATCCGCTCGTGCGAGCCCGTCGAGGTCCTGAGCTGGTGGATGAAGTCCACGCTGCGGGTGACCGCCGTCGAGAACCCGATGCAGTAGTCGGTGCCGAAGACGTCGTTGTCCATCGTCTTGGGGATCGCGATGACGGGGAAGCCCTCCCGGTGCACGCGCTCCCCGAAGCTCAGCGTGTCGTCGCCGCCGATCGGGATCAGCGCGTCGATGCCGAGCGCTTCGAGGTTCTTCAGGATGTGGTCCGTCAGGTCGAAGGGACCCTCCCCGTCGGGCAGGTCGCCGGTCAGGAAGGAGGGTGCCGACTCCCGGACGACGTTGGACGGGTTCGTCCGCGACGTGTGGAGGAACGTGCCGCCGGTCCGGTCGATCGTCCTGGTGATCTGCTTGTCCAGGTGGATCAGGTTCGCGTCGAAGCTCTCCGGGCGCTCGCGGTCGTAGTGGAGCAACCCGCCCCAGCCCCGGCGGATGCCGATCACGCGCATGCCGGCGTCGACGGCCTCGTGCGTCAGCGTCTTGATGCAGGGGTTGAGGCCCGGCACGTCCCCGCCGCCCGTGAGGACGGCGATCGTCTTCGGCGTGCTCACCGGTTCAGTCCGCGGTACGGGGCTGGAGGCCGTGGTGGAGGTCCTTCAGGCAGTCCTCCTTCGGCGCCGCCGTAGCCACGGCGCCGCCGTACTCCGCCTTCACCACGCGACCTGCGTCGTTCACCCAGAAGGCAGTCGACGAATCACCGCCGAAGCCGTGCACCTGGATCTTGAAGGCCTTTGTCTTCGCGCCCCCGATCTCGACTTCCTCCTCGCCGACGACCCGGAGTGCCGCGGGCCGTCCGACCTCGCCGGAGCCCTCCGTGACGGGGCGGTAGTGGAAGCAGGCCCCCTTCTCGCGCGGCATGAAAGACGCCAGCGTCTCGACGGCGTAGGAGGGGATCGCCGGCAGATCGGAGGGAACCTCGTGGCCCACGGTCGTCGGTCCGCCTGCGTTGCCCGTGTGCGTGAACTTCAGGACCGCCTTGCCGTCCTCACCCGTCACCAAGGCGCCCTCGCCCACGTAGCCCGTGACCGGGTTCTGGAACGTGAACGAGACGAGCTTCGGTACGGGCTCCGCCGTCAGCACGACCGTCACGTCGAAGTGGTTCACGCCCCAGCGCTCGCCGCCGTCGAACGCCACCTCGTGGCGCATCACCAGCTTCCCATCCTCGAGCCGTACCGTCCCGTGCTCGAAGCCTGCGTGTCCGTCGCCCACGGAGAAGTCGTACCAGTCGTCGTGCGGCGCATTCCCGAGCGAGGAGAAGTCGAACGCGATCTTCGTCGCCGGCGGGAGAGGTTCCGCGCCCTTCCCCTTCTCCACGGCCGAGAGCTGCACGCCCATCGGACCCGGCTGCAGGGTGAAGGTCTTCTTCGATCCGTCGATCCGGACGACCTCGACATCGATCGTTTCCGCGGTCGCCGCTTGCATGGCCTCCCGGAGCGCGTCGATCGAGGCGACCGCCTTGCCGCCGTAGGCCACGATCACGTCGCCGGGCACGAAGCCGGCCTCCGACGCCTGGGTGTTCTCGACGACGCCCATCACCAGCAGTCCGGTCGCCTGCGGCGCGGCCAGGGCCCGTTCGACGGGGTCCACCTCCTCCGCCCGGGTGGGGAGGGCGAGAAGGACGAGGAGGACGGCGGCGGTGAACGGGACGCTGGACGACATGGGGCTCTCCACGAGGGGCGCGCCAGCCTATCCGCGG
>JAUXCH010000625.1 GCA_030618975.1 Planctomycetia bacterium | reverse complement strand
GTACGAGGACCTCTCCTTCGAGGGCCACGCACTGCCCGAGGCGCAGGCCTTCCTCGACGCGTGGAACGAGGCGCGCACGCACGCCGCGCGCTGAAGAGACGCTCTACCGGTGGAGAGGAGGATCCCCATGCAGGCTCGCCGGGTCCGGTCCGTCGCCGCTGCGTTCTCGTTCGCGTTCGCAGGCGTCCTCGCGTCGGGCCTCGTCGTCCCGGCGGCGTTCTCGGAGGACGAGGCGCCGCCCGCCGAGCGGGCCGCCCTCGAACGTGTCCTCGACGCGCTCGCCGCCCAGCCGCCCCGGACGGTGGGCGAGTACCGCGGCGCCGTCCGCGAGCTGGGCCTCGTCGGCGAGTCGGCCCTGCCGCACCTGAAAGCACTCGTCCGTCGCTACGTGGATGGTCCCGGCAGGGGCGACCGGGAGGCCCACGCCTTCCTCGGTGACCGGCACTTCCACCACCGCATCCCCGAGGACGTCGTCTTCCACGGGCACCCGTTCATCGAGGCGGTCGAGGCCGGCAACGCGCGCGAGTGGTTCCGCCCCGAGGACGAGGCCCCGTGGACCGCGGCTGAGGACGCGCTGCGAGAGCTGCGGCTCCACCACCGGCGACTCCTCGAGGATCACCGCTACCGCGCGGGCGACACGGCCTTCGCCAACGCCGCCTGCGACCACCGTCACGCCGGCTTGACGCTCGATTTCACCTGGGCCGATCCCTACGCGGTCGTCCAGGTCGGCGGTGCGCTGCCCCCTGAAGCCCTGCAGACGCGGATCGAGACGCTTCGCCGCACGTACCGGAGCTTCCTGGCCGAGTACGGCGAACGCCTGGACCTCCGCGACTTGACGGCGCCCTGGGGCGGACGGCCCGAGTACCGCGCGGGCATCCGGAGCTTCGTGGACGGTGTCCCGCTCTCGGTCTACCTCTACGGGGACCGCCAGATCCTCAACGACGTGAACCTCGGGCCGGGTTCCGTGCCGCCGGGAGCTGCACGAGAGTGCGCCGCCCTGCTCTCCCATGACGGCACGTTGCACGTTGCGGATCCGGAGGGACTCTCCGAATCCGCCACGGCGCAGATCCTCTACTGGTTCTCGCGCCAGAGGAGACGCTGGAAGAGGCCTTGGGTGGGCCGCGACGCCCTCATCGACGGCTTCACGGCGTGGTTCGCGGCGCGTCTGGCGGGACCCGAGGCAGAGCGGGCACGCCTCGCAGCCATGCAGGCGAGGGCCGTCGCGTTCGCGGAGTCGGAGCGCCCCTACCCGGTGTTCAGCGTGCAGGAGCTGATCACGCTCGTATCCGACGAGGAGATCGTCCGGTACGTGCAGGGCAGGAAATCGGTGTCTGCAGCCTCGGCCGTCGAGCTCTACCGCGACCAATCCTGGGCGCTCGCTCGCATGCTGAACGAACAGGGAGACGGCCGGTACCGGGAGCAGTTCCTGCGCTATCTGGATGCCTGGCTCCGAGGCAACGCGCAGGGGGGCCGGCGCCAGGAGGCCGTCGGTCTGCGGAGCGACCGGGACTGGGAGGCGCTGAACGGCGCGTGGCATCGATACCTGTCGGACGAGATCCTCGGCCCGGTCGGCGTCGCGCCGCCCACAGGCAGACGGCTGCTGGTCGAGCTCATGCGGTACGGCCACGGGGACGAGGAGGGCACCCTGGTGCGCCTCTCGGTGCCGGACGCGCAGCGCTCCAGCAGGGCGCTGAGGGCTATCACGGTCGAGCTTCCGTTCGAGGCGCAACCGGCGGAACGGTTCCGGTCGCTGTACCGCGCCCTGGACGCCTATGCCCCGATGAGGGGCGGGACGCGACGCGCCACCACCCTGCGGCACAAGCCGCAGAAGTCACGCAACGCGCCCCGCGAAGACGAACGGCTCGTCCTGCTGGCCCTGCTCGCGGCGGGGTACGAGGACGTGACGCTCGAGGACTCGATCTCACCCGAGGTGCGGGCCCTCCTCGAGGCGTGGAAGGCAGGCGGCGCGCGCGCCGCACGCTGACTCGCTACCTCGCGTCGTACGCCTCGCACGCGTCGATCGAGGCGGTCGACGTGGTGTTCTCGCCGCCCGTGACGAGCACGCGGCCGTCGAGGAGGCGGATCGCCCGGTGGTCGTCGCGCCCGACGCCGAGCGGAGGCAGCGCGGTGAACGTCTCGGCTCCGGGCTCGAAGACGTCGACGGTGGAGAGGATCACGTCGCCGCTGCCGTCGCCGGGATCGTCCTCGCCGCCGAGGATCAGCACCTGCCCGCTCGGAAGGAGCACGGCCTGGTGGTCGGCGCGGCGGCTCGCCATCTTGGCCGCGAGGAGACGGAACGACGCGTCGGGGGCGTCGTCGAGGATCTCCGCCGTGTCCAGGCTCGTTCCCGATGCGTCCTGGCCGCCGGTCACGAGCACGCGGCCGTCTTCCAGCACGGTGGCGTGGTGGTCGTCGCGGACGGTCGAGAGGGCGGGGCCCGGCGCGACCGAGAACGCGGCGCCGCGCACGTCCACCCACTCCGTGTCGGAGCGGCCGACGCCGCCGATCACGAGCACGCGGCCGTCGGGCATTCCCGCCGCGGCGTGCGAGGTGCGCACGTGGGCGAGCGTCGGACCGGCGGTGCACGTCCGGGTCTTCGGGTCGTAGACCTCGGTCGTCGCGAGGTGCTCGGCCTGGGGCGAGGGCGTGAACTTCACGCGCGTGCCGCCCGCGAGCAGCACGCGGCCGTCGGGCAGCAGCGTCGCGGTGTGGAGCGAGCGCATCCCCGCGGCGAGGTCGATCCCCTGCGCCGCGAGGGCGTTTCCGGCCCACGGGACGAACAGGTCGGCCGTCCCGTTCAGGTCGCCGCCGGCGATCAGCACGCGCCCCGTCGGAAGCAGGGTGGCGGTCGGTCCGAAGCGCCCGTTCGACAGCGCGGGGCCGGCGGAGAACGTGTTCGAGGCCGCGTCGAAGATCTCCGTGGTGGAATCCGCGCCGAGGATCGCCCCGGTCGGGCTCGAGGGGTCGCTCGTGCCGCCCGCGACCAGCGCGCCCCCACCGGGCAGCGGGGCGCTCGCGTGGAAGCTGCGGATCCTCGCCATGGAGCCGACCGCGGCGGTCGAAGACGAGGCCGGAGCGACGGGCGCGTCCGAGCAGGCGACCTGATCCTCGACCTCGAGGCGGAGGACGTAGTCGCCCGCGGCGCCGGCGTACCCCCCCACCTCCAGGAGGTACGTCTCCCCGCCGTCCACCCACGCCAGGAGACGTTCCACCGGGAGCGCCGAGCGCGACGTCGCGAGCCGCGTCCCCGGGGCGTCGAAGAGAGCCAGGTCGTAGTCCGCGCCCGCTCCGTGGTCCAAGCGGACCGAGAGACGACCGCACGCAGGCGCGACGAAGCGCACGAGGTCGAGGTCGCCGTCGGCCAGTCGGTCCTTCACCGCCGTGCGCGAGATCTCTCCGGTCACGGCCCGCGCCGCGTCGAGGACACCCAGGTCGAGCGCGTCGGTCGCTTCGTCGTTGGGTTCCTGCTCCGGGATCGCGTCGTCCGGAACGGGCGGGACACCGTCGCCCGGGCCGTCGTCGCCCCCGCCGCCGCCGCAGCCGGAGAAGATCACCAGGACGAGGAGGAGCAGGATGCGGTTCAAGACGAGCCTCCCTTTGCACGCAGGGGCAGGAAGCCGCCCCACCACAGACCCACGAGGACGAGCGGGATCGCGGCGACGAGGTCGACGGCGTAGTGGTAACGCAGGCCCACGGTGGCCAGCGTGATGAGGACC
>JAUXCH010000201.1 GCA_030618975.1 Planctomycetia bacterium | reverse complement strand
TGAAGCCAGAGAAAGAACGGCTCGTCGGCGTGACTGTCCAACCACGGGATGATGGCGTCGTTGACGCGGCCGGCCCGTCTTTCGTCGAAATAGATCTTGGACGGCGGTTTTCGCAATCTGCCGAGGTCATCCTCGGTGCTGGTCGACACGTCGTCGTCGAAGAACTCGAAACCCTGGTCGAGACCGAACTGCGCCGTCACCGTCTACGACACGTCCGGCCCCTACACCGATCCCAAGGTCGAGATCGACCTCGAGCGCGGCCTCGCACCGCTTCGCGCCGCGTGGATCCACGCGCGCGGCGACACGGAGGAGCTCGCGGAGGAGACCTCCGCGTACCGCCGCGCCCGGCTGGGCGACCCCTCGCTGGCCGCGCTGCGGTTCCCGAGTCCGAAGAAGCCCCTGCGCGCGAAGGCCGGCCGCCGCGTCACCCAGATGCACTACGCCAAGCAGGGCATCGTGACCCCGGAGATGGAGTACGTCGCGATCCGCGGGAACCTGTGCCGTGAGGCCACCCGGCACGAGCTCGACCCGCAGCATCCCGGCGAGTCGTGGGGCGCCGCGATCCCCAGGGCGGTCACGCCCGAGTTCGTTCGCGACGAGATTGCGCGCGGCCGGGCGATCCTCCCGGCCAACATCAACCACCCCGAGATCGAGCCGCTGGTGATCGGGCGCAACTTCCTCGTGAAGATCAACGCCAACATCGGGAACTCGGCGGTCTCCTCTTCGATCGAGGAGGAGGTGGAGAAGATGGTCTGGGCCGTGCGCTGGGGCTCGGACACGGTCATGGACCTCTCGACGGGCGCGCACATCCACGAGACGCGCGAGTGGATCCTGCGCAACAGCCCCGTGCCCATCGGCACCGTCCCGATCTACCAGGCGCTCGAGAAGGTCGACGGCCGTCCCGAGGAGCTGACCTGGGACCTCTACCGGGACACCCTGATCGAGCAGGCCGAGCAGGGCGTGGACTACTTCACGATCCACGCCGGCGTCCTCCTGCGCTTCGTGCCGCTCACCGCGCGCCGGCGCACCGGCATCGTCTCGCGGGGCGGCTCGATCCTGGCGAAGTGGTGCCTCGCCCACCACGAGGAGAACTTCCTCTACACGCACTGGGACGAGATCTGCGAGATCATGGCCGCCTACGACGTCGCCTTCTCGATCGGCGACGGCCTCAGGCCCGGCTCCATCGCCGACGCCAACGACGCGGCGCAGTTCGCCGAGCTCGAGGTGCAGGGCGGCCTCACGAAGCGCGCGTGGGACCAGGACGTGCAGGTCATGAACGAAGGCCCGGGGCACGTCCCCATGCAGCGGATTCGCGAGAACCAGGAGAAGCAGCTCGCGTGGTGCCACGAGGCGCCCTTCTACACGCTCGGCCCCCTCACCACCGACATCGCCCCGGGCTACGATCACATCACCTCCGGCATCGGCGCCGCGATGATCGGCTGGTACGGCACCGCCATGCTGTGCTACGTCACCCCGAAAGAGCACCTCGGGCTCCCGGATCGCGACGACGTCCGCGAGGGCGTCATCACCTACAAGATCGCGGCGCACGCAGCGGATCTCGCGAAGGGTCTGCCCGGGGCGCAGATCCGCGACGACGCTCTCAGCAAGGCCCGCTTCGAGTTCCGGTGGGAGGACCACTTCAACCTCTCGCTCGACCCCGAGCGCGCCCGCGAGTACCACGACGCGACCCTGCCGGCCGAGGGCGCCAAGGCCGCGCACTTCTGCTCCATGTGCGGTCCGAAGTTCTGCGCGATGGAGATCACGCAGCAGGTTCGCGACTACGCGGCGCAGCAGGGCGTCGGGACCGAGGAGGCGCTGTCGACCGGCATGCACGAGAAGAGCGAGGAGTTCGCCGAGGGGGGCGGCGAGATCTACCGGTAGTCGGTTACAGCGCGTCCACCCACGCACGCAGGTCCACGTTGCCGCCGCTGAGGATCACGCCGACGCGCAGCCCCTGCGCGCGGATCCGCCCTGCGAGGAGCGCCGCGACACCCACCGCCGCGGAGGGTTCGATCACCTGTTTCGTGCGCTCGAGCACGGTGAGCAACGCCCGCCGCACCTCGTCGTCCTCCACGCGGACGATGTCCACGCCCAGTGCGGACAGCATCTCGAAGGGCAGGCTCCCGAGCACCGTGCGCAGTCCGTCGCAGATCGTGTCCGGGGACTGTTCCGTCACGCGCTCGCCCGTCGTCAGCGACCGCCAGGCGTCGTCGGCGCCGAACGGCTCGCAGCCGACGACCCGCGTGCCCTCCACGGACGTCGCGGCGACGGCCGTCCCCGACAGCAGCCCGCCCCCTCCGACGGGTGCCAGGACGAGGTCGAGATCGGGAACGTCCTCGAGCAGCTCGAGCGCCGCCGTGCCTTGCCCCGCGACGACGTTCGGGTCGTCGTAGGGGTGGATCAGGACGGCGCCCGTCTCCCGCACGACGGCCTCCGTCCCCGCCTCCCGCGCGGCCTGCGTGGGCGCGCACGTCACGATCCGCGCGCCGTAGCCCTCCGTCGCTGCCCGCTTCACCGCCGGTGCGTTCGAAGGCATGACGACGGTCGCCGAGGCGCCGAGCAGCCGCGCGGCCAGCGACAGCGCCTGGGCGTGGTTGCCGCTCGAGTGCGTGACGACGCCGCGTGCTCGCTCCTCGGGGGTGAGCATCGCGATCGCGTTCGTCGCCCCGCGCATCTTGAAGGCGCCGACCCGTTGCTGGTTCTCGCACTTGAGGAAGACGCGCGCGCCCGTCTCCCGGTCGAGGCTCCGCGACGTGACGACCGGCGTACGGTGGACGTAGGGCGCGATGCGCCGCGCCGCCGCGCGCACGTCGTCGAGGGTGACGGGCAGCTCGCTCACCCGCTCACGCATCCAGGAGGAAGTCGAGCCGGTCGCCCGGCACGTACTCCTCGGCCTCCTGCCCCTGCCGGAACAGGCGCGCGCCGATCGTGCCGCGCAACTCGACCTCGTCCCCCTCGCGCCGCACCAGCGAACCCTCGCGGAGGCCCAGGACGAAGAGTTCGTTCATCTCGTGGTACTCGTTCAGGCGCTGCTCGCGGGTCTCGCCCTTGTGCGTCGATTCGGGGTCCGTGTCGACGTAGTGCGGGTTGATCTGGAAGGGGATCAGGTCGAGGGCCTCGAAGGTCGGCGGGTAGACGATCGGCATGTCGTTCGTCGTCATGATCGTCGGGGACGCCATGTTGCTGCCCGCGCTGCTGCCCATGTAGGGCACGCCCGCAGCGACGCGCTCGCGAATCGGGTCCATCAGGTCCATGGCGATACAGCGGTCGAGCAGCCGGAACGTGTTGCCCCCGCCGACGAAGATGGCCTCGGCATCCGCGATGGCCGCCTGCGGGTCGTCGGTCTCGTGCGTCGAGTCCACCGTGAACCCCCAGGGTTCCATCAGGCCGCGGACCTTCTCCAGGTAGTCGTCCAGGTCGTGGATCGCGTACGGCACGAACAGGACGCGGTGCGTAGCCCCGAGGAAATCACGGACCTCGTCGCCCGCCTCGCGAAACGCCCCGCCCGAATGAAGCCAGAGTCGCATGCCGTCGTCTCCCTTGGATCAGCCCGTCGTCGCGGGCAGGACCTCGATCGTGTCGCCGACGCGCAGCGTGCCGCCGTCCTGGATGCGCCCGTATACCCCGCCGCGTCCCGGGGGCCCTAGCGAGGCCTGGAGGCGGGGGTGGACCTCGTCCATCAGGTCGCAGGGCCGCGTTTCGGCGAGGATCTCCACCTCGAGAGCGCCGACCCGTACCCGGCGCCCGATCAGGGGCAGGAGATCGAGGCCCTCGACGCAGACGTTCGCCCGCCGCGCAGGCCAGGGCAGCGCCGCTCCGAGCTCCGCATTGACCGCCGCCCACGTCTCCCGCGAGAGGAAGGTCACGCCACGCTTCGACGAGCCGCCGTGATCGCCCTCGAGCCACCCGCCCGTGGGCGCCGAGGCCTCCTCGACCTCCCGCAACGGAGCTCCGGCGCGGGTGCGCAGGGCGATCCCCACGACGCGACCGCGCTCGGGACCGGCTTCCTCTCCCACGTCGTCCTCCGGGGTGGAGCGCGAGCATACGCCTCCTCCGAGGCCCCGCCAGCCTCACTTCACGGGCCTGAGAGCGCGGAGACGGAGACCGGCGCGGATGCGAGCACGGGTTGGGTTCGCGGTCAAGGTGCCGATGTCAGCTGCAGCTGGATGGAAATCGCGTGTTCGACGCGCTCCATGTCCCTCCCCGACAACCGGCCTGTCCGGTTCACGAGCCGCCGCTTGCTCACGGTTGCGATTTGATCGGCCATCGCCTTCACGCTCTCACCCTCCAACCGGACGAGAGCCTCGCTCGGAAAGACACGCCTCACGTTCGTGGTGAGCGGCACCACCTGCACGCGGTTCAGGTGACGATTCGATGCGTCATTGCTGACGATGAGCGCAGGCCGGGTCTTCTTGACCTCCCCACCGATCGAAGGAGCGAAGTCGACCCACCACACCTCACCGCGCGTCATCGGCGACATCTTCGATCAGGCCTTCCGCCCACTCATCGGCCTCCGCCTCCCCGACCTCGTCACCGGCCATCTCCCTGTACGCGGCCTCGAGCTCGCGCGAGATGACATGCGGCCGCGCCAGGTCCTCGAGAAACCGGCTGATGCGGCCCCGTCCAATCACGGCGTGCAGACCCCGGTACACCTCTTCGTCGATGGTGATCGTGAGCTTTCTCTGCATCGCGTCTCTCCTGGACACGTATACTATACGTATTGCAGGTCCCCGCAAGGGGTCCCCTGCGGTCGGAGTCGGGCTCGAATGTCGCCTGCCCTACTCCGGAACCTGTCCGGCTTGCCGCTCCGACGCTCGCCCCCGCCAGCCTCACTCCACCCAGTCCTCGAGGGACGGACGTTCCTCCTCGGGCACGTGACGGACGTAGTCGAGCAGGGCCCGCCGCTGCGCCTTGACGTCGAGCTCGGCGAAGGCGGTCGACAGGGCGCGGAGCGCAAGCCCCGCCCCGACCCGCCGCCGCTGCGCCGGGCTCAGCAGGGACAGGTACGGGTCGTCTTCGATCGGCACGGCCTCCACGAGCGCCCGTTCGAAGGCGAGGATCCGCGGGCCGACGAAGGCCGTGGTCTCGCCCGCCTCGCGCCTGCGCTGCTCGCGCGGCGCCTCCCACGCGAGCCAGGGCCGGTCGTCCGTCAGAAGCGGCGCCCGCGCGAGCAAGGATCCGGCAGCCGAGAGGTTGCCGGCGTAGAAGAAGAAGGGCAGGGAGGTCGGGAACCGCCCGATGCCCGTCGCGTCATCCGGGCCGAGCGCCCGCGCGTTCTCGACGAGCACCTGGGGATCCAGCGCTTCCGGAGCCTCGTGTCCGACCACCGCGAGCAACGGACGGCGGGCCGCGAAGTCTCCGCGCCAGAGGGTGACCTGCTCGAACGCCTCGGTCATCGTCCGCGCGATGGCGCGGAACTCGTCCTCCGAGAGCTGGTAGCACGGGAGCCACTGGACGAAGCGCCCGCCCGGCGCCAGCCTGGCCTTCACCGCCCGGAAGTGCTCGAGGGTGAAGAGGTCCGCGGTACCCGCCTGCCAGGGGAAGAAGATGTCGCCGATCACGACGTCGTAGAGCGCCTCGTCGTACGCCAGACGGTGGCGCGCGTCCTCCGCGACGATCTCGACCCGCGGGTCGTCGAACAGGCCGTTCACCTCCTCTCGGAAGTGCGCCCGTGCGGCCTCCACGACCTCGGGCACCAGCTCCGCCACCACGACACGCTCGACCGGATGGTCGAGGGCGGCGCCCGCGGTGATGCCCGTGCCCATGCCCAGGTAGAAGACCCGCCCCACCCCAATGGCGCTCGGCAGCATCGCGACGTGCGTCTGGAGCGCCTCCCAGCGCGAGTCCTCCGTGCCGCCGAGCGTGAAGGCCCCGTTGAACCGGAGCTTCTTCACGCCTTCCCGGTCGACGACGGTGACAGTCCCCGCCGCCCCCTCCCACACGCCGAGCAGTCGCTCGCCCGTCCGCGTGTGCGACGGCTGGCCACCGACGGCGAGCGTCCCGACGGTCGCCACGAGCACCGTCCAGCCCGCCCCCAGCAGCCACCGCCTCTTCGACGCGACGGCCAGGACCAGGCCGAGCAGCGCGTACGCCGCGGCGACGGCGCGGAGCGACGTCCACGGTCCGAGTCCGGGGAGCAGCACGAAGCCCGCCGCGAGCGCGCCGAGCGCGGCGCCCAGCGTGTTCCATCCGGCGAGCGCGCCGATCACGCGGCCCGGCGCGCGTCCCTGGGCCTCGGCCGCGCGCCACAGGTACGGGAACACGCTCCCGAGCACGACGACGGCCGGCACCAGCACCAGGGTCGCGGTCACGATCGCTCTCACCAGGTAGAGCGCTGGGCCCTCTCCGACACCGGCGCGTACGAGGCCGCCGGTGCGCAACGCGAACACGCCACCCGACACCGCGACGAGGAGTCCGGAGAGCACGAGCAGCGCGGCGAGGACGGAGACCGGCCTCCACGACAACCGTCCCGAGAGGACCCGCGCCAGGCCCCCGCCGAGCGCAAGCGCCACGAGGTAGAGCGCCACGATCGTGGCGAACGTCTGCACGGTGTTCTCGAAGACCTGCGCGAACAGGCGCGTCCACAGGATCTGGAGCGCCAGCGCGAGGAAGCCCGCGGCGAAGGCCAGCGCTCCGAGCCTGGCGGGAGTGTGGCCGCGCTCGGCCTCGCGGACCGTGACGCCATCGCGACGGGAGAGCGCCAACGCCGTCAGTCCGACGGCGGCCGTCACGCCCATCGTCAGCAGCCACGTGGCGCGGTAGCCCAGCGCGGGGGGGAGCCAGAATCCGCCCAGCACGCAGCCCGCGGCTGCGCCCGCCGTGTTCACCGCGTACAGCAGGCTGGCCCGCCGACCCAGCTCCGCCCTCCGGCGCACGACGTACGCGCCGAGCACGGGCAGCGTGCCCCCCATGAAGAAGGCCGGCGGCCCCACGACGAGGAGCGCGAGCAGCAGTCCCCCGTGGGCGCCCACGCTCCCGAGCATCGCGCCGTAGAGCGCGCGGTGCGCGTCTTCGAGCACGAGCCCCAGCCCGGCCGTGACGGCCACCGCGAGCTCGAGCAGGCCGTACGTACGAAGCGGGCTCGCGAGCCGCGCCGACCAGCGCCCCCACGCCCACGCGCCCGCGGCCAACCCGAGGAACAGCGCCGTCAGCGTCGCGGCCGCGGCCTCCGGCCCCTGCCCGAACACACGCGAGAGGCCGGCGACCTGGAGCATCTCGAAGAGCAGCCCGGTCGCCCCCGACACGAAGAAGAGGCCGTGGAGCAGCCAACCGGGCGCGGATCGATCGGGACGCACGCCCGGCAGTGTAGGGGCCGCCCCTACTCGATCCACCGTTCGAGGTCCGGGCGAACGTCGGCCGGGACGAGGCGCTCGGTGTCGAGCAACGCCCGCGCGTGTTCATTCCGTCGCATCACGAGGCCGGCAGCGTCTCCCCCACCACAAGCCCCCGAGCACGTGCTGCTGGCGGAGAAGCGGTCTGCGTCACGCGGGATGACGCGGGGGATGGACCTCCCTGCCTCCATCCTCCGCCGACTGTCTTCGCTGCGGTAGGTCGGCAACGCACCTCAGAAGAGCGCCCGCCCGCTCGTAGAAGGTGGTGAAAGGCCCGTCCAGTTGAGATGCCGCCAGCAGCTCGTCCCTGGCGCGCTCTACGTCGCCAGCGAGAGCCGTCAGGGCCGCCGCCGTTGCCCTGTCCAAGGGGTCCGCCTTCCCCAGGCATGCATCGGTCACCGGCACATGCCCGGGCCGCAGGGTCGTGGGGTGCGTGCCGCCTCCGACGAGGTCGTCAATGCATGCGAACGTCTCGAGCCACGGCAGCGCAAACCGGCGCAACGCAAGCAGCACCCGATCCGCAACGTACGTGACCAGGTGCGGGTGGATGAAGGTCCATCTCGCGCTTGGCTTGTCATATTGGCCCTCG
>JAUXCH010000292.1 GCA_030618975.1 Planctomycetia bacterium | reverse complement strand
CTCGTCCACCCCGGCCGAGGCTCGAAGCGCCGCCCCCCGGTCACGAAGACCGGGGGGCGGCTCCATTTTTCATGTGACCACCGGCCGTGCTCGCGCGGTACAGGGAGAGAGGCGCCCGATTGCGTCTAGACTCGTCCCGTTTCCGTGGAGCGCCGCATGCGCGTGATCGTGACCGGTCAGGTCGGCATCGACAAGAAGAGCTACCTCGAGTCCGTGGCCGCCCTCGGGGCGGACTCGGGCGAGCAGATCCACCTCTATCACGTCGGCGACCGGATGTACCGGGAGGCGGCCGACGTCGCGGCCGGCAGGATCCTCGACCTTCCCCTGAGCCGGCTGCACGCCCTGCGCCGCAGCGTCTTCAAGGACATCCTGCGCGAAGCAGCCGACCAGGAGCACGTCGTCGTGAACACGCACGCCACCTTCCGGTGGCGCCACGGCCTGTTCCGCGCGTTCGACTTCGACCAGATCGAGCAGTTCGAACCCGACCTGTTCCTGTGCATGGTCGACAACGCCGAGTGCGTGCACTACCGCCTGCAGGCGGAGCACACGCTCGACACGACGCTGAAGGACATGATGGTCTGGCGCGAGGAGGAGATCCTCGCGACGGAGCTACTCGGCCGTGCCATGGGCGTCGGGAACCGCTTCTACGTGCTGTCGCGAGGGCGCGAAGCGGCCACGACCCGCTCCTGCCTCCGGCTGATCCTCGAGCCCGACATGCCCAAGGTCTACCCGTCGTTCCCCATGAGCCACGTGGCCGACATGCCCGACGTCCTCGCCGAGATCGACGCCTTTCGCGACGAGCTCGGGAACCGGTTCATCGCCTTCGACCCGGGCGACGTGGACGAGAAGTTGCTCCTGGAGCGGGCGTTCGCGGCGATGAAGGAGGGTCTCGACTTCATCGAGGGCAGCATGATCACGGACGACGGCGAGCGGATCACGTTCCCCGTGTCGGTGAAGCAGACCCTCGACTGCGCGCGCGACATCGACGGCCAGATCTACGCCCGCGACTTCCTCCTCATCCGGCAGTCGGACATGATCTGCTCCTACGTCCCCGAGCTGCCCGGCGGGATGCCCGGGCTCTCCAGCGGCGTGGAACGGGAGCTCCAGCACGCTTTCGAGCACGGCAAGGAGGTCTACGTCGTCTGGCGGCCCGCGAAGACCCCCAGCCCGTTCATCACGGAGACGGCCACGAAGGTCTTCGCCTCCGTGGAAGAGGCCCTGGAGCACTTCCGGGTGCAGGGCATGTGCGAGGCCTGAGGCGTACGGACGCGGGGAGCCGCGACCCCGAGACCGGGGCTCGGCACGGATCTTCGGCCCGGTGAACCCTGAGACGCCGGCCTCCGTTGCGTAGGAGGGGCACTGCACGCGGCGCGCGCGGCGCACGCCCCCCAGGCGGGGAGACCGACATGCGCTGGACACCGTGGATCATGCTGGTGGCACTCTTCTTCTTGCTCGCGGCGGGCGGGCCGGGAGCCGCCGCCGGCGATGACGCGGGGCGCGGCGAGGCGAGGGCCGAGGCCAGGGCTCAAGTCCTGGTCCGGGCCCTCGACCTGCTGCGAATCCGCATGGAGGCCCGGCTGGGCGAAGCCGAGGCCTTGAAGGCCATGGGCCGCTTCGAGGAGGCCCTGGCAGGCTACCGGAGCCTCGACGGGCTGCACGCGGAGGGCCTCGCCCGGATCGAGGACTGGCTCGCGCGACTGGGGGTCCAGCCCGCGGCCGAGCGGCCAGGCGCAGCTTCGCGGCGATCCCCTGAGCGTCCCGAGCTGCCGTTTCGGCCTCCGTCCGTGAAGGCGAGGGTCGGCGACGTGCCCTTCACGGGCCCCGCCAACGGCGCCCCCATCGGTCTCGGTGGCGGCGCGGGCGGCGCATTCCGCGGCCGCGGCGGCAAAAAGCGGTCCCTGAACGTCGGGGGCGGGCTCACCGCGGCCACCGCCGTGAAGGACGCGCACCGCTGGCTCGCGGCCCACCAGTCGCCGAACGGCGGCTGGGAGGCGGCGGGGTTCCCCAGGTGGTGCGACGGCAAGCCCATCCGGCAAGGTCCGGACGGCGAAGGCAAGGCCCTCTACGACGCGGGCGTCACGGGGCTGGCCCTCTGCGCCTTGCTCGGCGCCGGGTACACGAACCGGGGGAGGCACCCGTTCGCCAAGGTCGTGGCGAAGGGCCTGAGGTACCTGAAGAACGTCCAGGACAACGAGGGCTGCTTCGGCCCCCGGACCTCCCAGCACTACGTCTACAACCACGCAACGGCGGCCCTGGCCATGGTCGAGGCCTACGGGATGACGGGCAGCCCGATCTTCAAGGGGTCCGCCCAGAAGGCGCTCGACTTCATCGCCCTCTCGAGAAACCCGTACTTCGCCTGGCGCTACGGCGTCAAGCCGGGGGACAACGACACCTCCGTGACCGGCTGGATGATGATGGCCCTCAAGAGCGCCCAGCTCATCAACAAAGACGCCACCCGCCGCGGCAAGCCCGCGCCGCTCACGATCGACGAGGCCGCGTTCGACGGCGTCCAAGCGTGGATCGACAAGATGACGGACCCGGACTACGGCCGCACCGGCTACATCCAGCGCGGCGGCGCGCCGGCCAGGCCACAAGAGATGATCGACAAGTTCCCCGGCGACAAGTCGGAGTCGATGACCGGCGTCGGCATGCTCGCCCGCATCTTCCGCGGCGAGAACCCGCGGACCAGCGAGATCATCCAGAAGGGCGCCAGGCTCTGCGCCGCGCTGCCTCCGACGTGGAACCCCACCGACGGCAGCATCGACATGTACTACTGGTACTACGCGACGCTCGCGCTGTACCAGGTGGGCGGTCCGGCGTGGAAGACCTGGAACAAGCACCTGAAGACGGATGTCGTCGACAACCAACGCAAGGACACCACGTACTGCATGTACAAGGGCTCCTGGGACCCGATCGGTCCCTGGGGACCGGACGGCGGTCGCGTGTACTCCACGGCGCTGATGGCGATGTGCCTCGAGGTGTACTACCGCTACGACCGCGTGTTCAGCATGAAGTAGCCGGCCGGGAACTCCCGACGATCCGAGGGCACCGCGGGGCGTTGGATCCGCGCACGCGGGAGGACGCCTTCCCTCGCGCTCGCCGCACCGTACCCTGGAGCGCGACCGCGAGGAGGACGTCGTGCCCACCGCTCTCGAGACGGAACTGCTCAGGCTGCTGGTCGGGACGAACGACCAGCGGCGGTGCGTCGGGCAGACGCTCTACCACTTCTACCGGACCCTCACCTTCTGGATGCCCAAGGGACGGTCCTTCTTCGACATCACGAAGGCCTGGTCCGCCGGCGGCGCCGCGATCTTCGACTCGCTCGCCAGGACGCTCGCCGAGTTGCCGCCGGCCCACCCGGACCCCGTGCTCAGGGCGTACCTCGGCCAGGTCCTCGGCCGCCTCGCCGACGACCTGGAGCGCGGCGACAACATGCTGGTGCCGTTCCTCCGCTACCTGGAGACCCTCTTCCCGGAGCTCACCGAGATGATCCGGCAGGAGAGCGTGGGAACGCACCTCTACGACCTGGACCTCGCCCGGGAGCTGGCGAGCCTCTTCACCCTCGCGCCCGACGCCCGCCGCGAGGACGTGGTGCGCAGCTTCCGAGCCGCGGCGGAGGGGTTCCGCGAGCCCCTCTGAGCAAATCCGAACCGACGGATCGACACCCGGCACCCGTTTCCCGCATTGATCGCCCGATACCCGATTCCGGCGAGCGACGGAGCGACGTCGACGGGATCAGGCCAGGGGGCGACGGTAGCGGACCTCTTGCAGGTCCGCGCCCCCGAGTCGGATCGTCCTCACGGCGGGATCGAGCGTGCACCCGGCCGACGCGTAGAAGCGGCGTGCGCGCTCGTTGCCCTCGAGCACCCAGACGACCGCCTCGCGGAAACCCAGCCGGCGCAGGGCCATGAGGCTGTACGCGAAGAGGCGTCGTCCCAGGCCGGTGCCGACGAGCTCGGGGTCCAGGTAGATCGCCTCGACCTCACCCGTCGCCTCGGCACCGTCTGCGTCTCGAGACGGTCCGGTGGCCGCGAACCCGAGGACCGTCCCGGCTCGCTCGAGCACCCACACGCGGTGCTGCGGCGTCCGTGGTTCGCGGATCCACCGCCGACGATCGACGGTCCACGCCTCGGCGTCCAACCCGTCGAGGTGGTCCTGCGGCACGTAGCCGCGGTACGCGTGCTGCCACGCCCGCACGTGGATCGCGGCGACGGACGCCGCGTCGTCCACCCGGGCCCTGCGAATCGTCGTGCGGGCGCCCGTGCGAGCACGGCGCCGGCGCGGCGCGGGCTGGCAGCGCGTGCACACGTGCGTGCCGCGCTGACCCACGACGATCCGCCGGATGGACCGTCCGCAGGCGCGGCAGGGCCGACCCTCGCGGCCGTACACGCGCAGGTGGTCCTGGTACGTTCCCGGCTCACCCTCCGGCGTCCGATAGGCGGCGTCGAAGCTGGTCCCCTCCCGCTCGATGGCGCGGCGCAGCAGCGAGCGGATCGCGCGGTGGAGCCGCAACGCCTTGGCCCGCGGCACGCTCCTGCTCGTCCGCTCGGGATGGAGGCTCGCGCGGTGCAGCGCCTCGTCGACGTAGATGTTTCCGAGGCCCGCGATGACGGACTGATCCAGGAGCAACGGCTTCAAGGCCCGCCGGCGCGCGTGCAAGGCCTCCACCAGCCACGCGCCCGTGAACGCGTCGCTCAGGGGCTCGACGCCCAGGTGGGCGAAGAAGGCCGCCGGGTCGGGCGCGTACGTCATGCGACCGAACTTGCGGGGATCGTCGAAGCGCAGGGCCGTGCCGTCGTCGAGGGCCAGCACGATGCGCGTGTGCGGCCCCCGCGCGCCGGGCGGCGCGCCGTGCACGAGGCGCCCCGTCATGCGCAGGTGCACGACCAGGGCCCCCGCGTCGCGGCCGCGGCGGCTCGTCTCCAACACCACGTGCTTGCCGCGGCGACCCACACGCTCGATCCTCAACCCGCGGACCGCGCGGCCGAAGGCCTGTCGGGTCGAGCCGCCGAGCGTGCGCTCCCAGAGGACGCGGACGCCGGTGAGCGCGCGACCCCGCAGGTGGGGCGCGAGCTGGCGCGCGACGGTCTCGACCTCGGGAAGCTCCGGCATGGTCGCCCAGCATGCCGCGAGGACGAGGGCCACCGCCTCGGGACGCCGTGGGAAGGCTCCGCGAGCCGGTCCAGAGGTCGGCCCCGCCCCGGCTTGACACCGGCCGGGAGGACGGATCCCATCCGGCTCCCCTTCACGACCCGGGAGCAGCGATGCGCAAGCGTACCCTCGGCAAGGACGGCCCCGACATCCCGGTGCTCGGCCTCGGCTGCATGGGCATGTCGGACTTCTACGGCGAGGCCGACCAGCCGGAGTCCGTCGCTACGCTGCACCGGGCGATCGACCTCGGCTGCACGTTCCTGGACACCTCGGACATCTACGGCCCCCACACGAACGAGGTGCTGGTCGGAAAGGCGATCCGTGACCGTCGCGACGAGGTCACCTTGGCGACGAAGTTCGGGATCCTGCGCGACGACTCGGGCGCCTTCCTCGGCGTCGATTCCAGCCCCGCGTACGTGAAGCGGGCCTGCGACGCCTCGCTGCAGCGTCTCGGCGTCGACACGATCGATCTCTACTACCAGCACCGCGTCGACCCCAAGACCCCCATCGAGGAGACGGTGGCCGCGATGGCGAAGCTCGTCGAGGCGGGCAAGGTCCGCGCCCTCGGTCTGTCCGAGGCCGCTCCTGACACGATCCGCCGCGCGTCGAGCGTCCACCCCATCGCCGCGCTCCAGACCGAGTACTCGCTCTTCAGCCGGGACCCGGAAGGGGAGCTCCTCGACACGTGCGCCGAGCTCGGCATCACCTTCGTCGCGTACTCCCCGCTCGGCCGCGGCTTCCTCACGGGCGCGATCCGCAAGGCCGCGGATCTCCAGAAGAGCGACTGGCGGCACGGCCTCCCGCGCTTTCAGGGAGAACGCCTCGAGAGGAACCTGGAGCTCGTCGACCGCGTCACCGCGATCGCGCGGGAGAAGGCGATCACGCCCGCCCAGCTCGCCCTCGCCTGGGTCCTCGCCCGCGGCGAGCACGTCGTGGCGATCCCGGGCACGACGAAGCGCCAGCGGCTGGAGGAGAACATCCAGGCCGCCGACGTCACCCTGAGCACGCACGACATCCGGCGCCTCGACGAGGTCGCGCCCGCGGGCGTCGCCCAGGGCACGCGGTACCCCGAGGGCGGCATGCGGGCCGTGGATCTCTGATCCGGCGTCACGGACGGACGCCTCGAGGTCGCGGTCTTCGTGGGACCTGAGCAGCCGGCTCTCCACGCCTGGCACAGAGCCATCGACCTGCTCCGGCCTGCCTGGGATCCCCGAAGAGCGCCGGCCGCCGAGTTCTCCCTGCCCCCTTGACTTGTCCCACATTGTCGTATGACGTAGCCACCTCGGTGGAGAGCCACCGTGGCGAGTCGCATCGGCATCCGGGACCTCGAGGACCACCTGAGCGCGGTCATCAAGCGCGTTCGTGGGGGTGAGATCATCACCGTCACGGAGCACAAGCGCCCCGTGGCGCTGCTGGTGCCCT
>JAUXCH010000188.1 GCA_030618975.1 Planctomycetia bacterium | reverse complement strand
GGCCGTCCAGGATGTTCGCGCGGTGGCCCGCCGAGCCCATCCAGCTCGCCATGACCGCCATCGCGGTCGACTGCCCCTGCGCGATGTTCTCGGCCACGGCGGTCCAGGAGATGCCGGCGCGGTCGACCCGGTCCCAGGGCTGCTCGCCGCACGGGTTGGTGTGGCCGAAGAAACCCCTCGTGTACATGTCCCAGGAGTGTTCGAAGGCCACCTGGGAGAGCGGGTCGTGCCAGTCCACCGTGCCGAGGCCCGCACCGACCCGCTCCACGTTCACGAGTCCGAGGACCTGCGCGCCGAGCGCCTCCTCGGCGCTCGTCATCAGCGTGCCCGAGGACGGGGTCGTGCAGCTCGGGTCGACGCCTCCGTCATCACCGCCGCCGCCACACGCCGCGAGGCCCAGGCAGGCCACGAGGCCGAGAATCGCGTACGGAATCCGCATGTCAGAGTCCCTCCACGTCCGCAGGACGCCCGGGATCGTCCCGTGCAGGACCCACGAAGGGAACTCGCTGTCCCGCGATGCAACAGAATCCCAAAGGCTCAGTCGCGGAGTGCACGGACGATTCCCGCGTAGCCCGGCTCGTCCGGCCCCAGCAGCCCATGGCGCACGAAGAAGTCGATCAGCACCAGCGGCACGTTGAACTTGAAGGCCGCGCCCTCGTCGCGGACCTTCGCCATCACGCGCTCGACGGGCCAGTGCTGGAACCACGCGACCTCGCCGTCGTGCGGGACGGGCTCGAAGTCGGACGGGAGCTCCAGGTCGTAGGTGAAGAGCGTGTCGTCCCTGAGCCCCTCGATCGTCTCCAAGCGATAGGAGACGGAGCCGGTCGGCACGGCGCGCGCGGCGAGGTCGGCGGGAATCGATGCCTCCTCCGCGCACTCCTTGGCGAGGTTCTCCTCGAGCGACAGGCCGTAGGGCTGCCCGCCGGCCATGAGGTGGTCGAGCTTGCCCGGCTCCGTCCGCACGCGCTCCGAGCGCTTGGCGATCCACATCTCGAGACCGCCCGGTGTGCGCACGAAGCCGTTCAGGTGGATGCCGAAGGCCTGCACGCCGAAGCGGTTGACGGCGCTCCGGTCCATCGTGAGCAACGGCTCCTCGCCCCACGCGCGAACGACGGGGAACGGCTCGCCCCGGAGCCCCCCCCAGAGGTCGCCGCGCGCGTGGAGCGCGCGAGCCACTTCCTCCACGGCGGCGGATCGGCTCTCGAAGTCCGAGAGCGTCGCGGCCAGCGCGACCTGCCCGTCCGTCACATCGAAGACGTCGGGCCACTCCGCGAGGGTCCGCGCGAAGTCGTGACGCACCCACCCCACGGACGCTCCGCCGACGAGGAACGGCCGGAAGCCGGTGAGGTCGTGGCGGCGGCAGGCCTGGATGCGCTCGAGGTAGGTCATCACGGAGGCACGGGAGTGTAGCCGGGGCGACCCGGAGGTGGCCCGCTACACTCCCTGCGTGTCACTCGAGACGATCAGCCGCGCGCTCGCGAAACAGGTGGACGCGCTTTCGTTCGCTCCGCCCGTGGACACGGTCTACGACCCCCTGGTCTACGCACGGCGTCCCCACGAGGCCTACCTGGCGCGTTACGGCACGGGCCGGCACGAGGTGCTGCTCGTCGGGATGAACCCCGGTCCCTGGGGCATGGCGCAAACCGGTGTCCCCTTCGGCGACGTCGCCCGCGTGCGCCATTGGCTGGGAATCGAGGAGCGCGTCGACGAGCCGCCGCGCATGCACCCGAAGCGTCCGATCCAGGGTTTCGCCTGTGCGCGCTCCGAGGTCAGCGGCACGCGCCTCTGGACCTGGGCCGAGGAGCGGTTCGGCACACCCGAGGCATTCTTCCGGCGCTTCTTCGTCTGGAACTACTGCCCGCTCGCGTTCCTCGAGGCGAGCGGGAAGAACCGCACGCCGAACCACCTCCCCGCCGACGAGCGGGCACCGCTCTTCGCCGCCTGCGACGACGCCCTGCGCCGCGTCGTCCGAACCACCCGCCCCTCCCACGTGATCGGCATCGGCACCTTCGCCGAGTCCCGCATCCGCGCCGCCGTGAAGGACGACGACGGACTCGTGGTCGGCCGGGTCCTCCACCCGAGCCCCGCGAGCCCCGCCGCGAACCGCGGCTGGGCGCCGGCGATGGACGCGGGCCTCGCGGCGCTGGGGATCGAGGTGGGGTAGCGTTCCGACGGCGCGTCGAGACGTCCGTAGACTCGCCGTGGGCCGCCGCGTGCGTCCGGCGGGGCCCCCGTGAGCGACGAAACAGCGACCGCGGTAGAGTCGGGGGGCTACCCCCCCACCTCCACCCCTGGGGTCGCGGGTAGATCAGTCCTCTCGCACCACGAAGCAGGAGCCCGGCATGACCATGCGTACCCCCAAGGCGCGGCAGCTCGCGACCGCGTCGGAGTTGGCTCTCTTTCAGAAGAGCCTGGCAAGCAGGGTGAGGGACCTGAGCGAAGCCGAGGTGAACCGCGCGGTCACCCGCACGCGCAAGCTCCGCAACAAGTACCGCCAGCTCGCCGATCGCCAGGAACGGGAGGCGCGCGGGAAGCAGGATGCCCGGAAGCGGCGTGCTGCGACGGGCAATCTGCGTACGCGGGAGAAGCAACAGCTCTTCCAGGAGACGCTCGAACGCTACGAGACCCGGTTGTCCGCGCTCGCGAAGAAGCCCGCACCTCGGCCGAAGAAGGGGGCGCGAGCGCCGGGCAAGAAGACGAGGGTTCCCAAGAAGAAGGCAGCCGCCAGGAAGAAGCCGGCGAAGAAGAAGAAGGCTCCGGCGGCGAAGAAGGCGGCACCCAAGGCCCCGGGCAGGAAGAAGGCGGCGGCGCCCAAGGCCCCGGCCGCAAGGGCGAAGGCGAAGCCCAAGGCGAAGGCGAAGCCCAAGGCGAAGGCGAAGCCCAGGAGACCGGCGATCGGCGCCTGGACCACGGGCGTTTCCAAGGGTCGGGGGACGAAGTCCAAGCCGAAGTCCGAGCCGAAGTCGAAGGTGCGGAAGACGAGCAGGCAGACCGAGGACACCGTCAAGAACCTCCGTCTGCGTCAGACCGGAGGCGTGAAGATCCAGAAGCACGTCGGAGCCCGCGCCCGGCGAGCCCAGGCCAAGCGGGACTCCCGCAGCCGCTGACCTGACGCACCGGCCGTTTCATCTCCCCCGGTACGGTGCCAGGCACCCCGCAAGGGACAACGCCTGTTCCCCGCCGACGACGGGTGCGGCTCTCGCGCACGCCGTTGGGCGTCCTGCTCACGCTCCCGGTCCCCACCCGGGCCGGATGAAGGAACGCCGAAGGGCCCTGCATTCGCGGGTCGGGCGGGCACCCTGGGGCACGGTGGGTGCGGCCTCCGATTCGGAGTCCGCCGGCGCACCGCGTGGAAGCAGGCGAGTCGATCCACGGCGTCGACCCGGGCCCCGGAGTCGCCCCCGGAGAAGGAGGGCCCGGAGAAGGAGGGAGCGTGTCGATCGCGCGTCATCCCTGCCCCACGTCGACCGACCGGGGCCCGTACCCTACGATCCGCGTCCCTCCTTGGAGTCCCCGCATGTCGATCCGTCCGCTTCTCGGCGTTTCCCTCGTCGCCCTCCTCCTCACCGCATGCGGTGAGTCGACACCGGAGGAGTCGGGCAGCTCCGAATCGCGCGGCGCGGTCAAGCAGGCGGACGAGTTCATCGCGCAGCAGACGATCGACACGTCGAAGAGGATGTGGAAGACGAAGCTCCCCCAGCCGCCCACGTTCGAGTTCGACGCGGAGGACACCTACTACTGGGTCCTGAAGACCAACCACGGGACGATGCGCTTCAAGCTCCGCCCGGACGTCGCGCCGATGCACGTGTCGAGCACGATCTACCTCACGCGCTTGGGCTTCTACGACGACGTCCCCTTCCACCGCGTAGTCCGCGACTTCATGGCGCAAGGCGGCGACCCGCTGGGCCGGGGTAGCGGCGGTCCGGGCTACGAATATGGTGGTGAGTTCTCGCCCGACGTGCGACACGATCGGCCGGGTCTGCTCAGCATGGCGAACTCCGGGCCGGGGACCGACGGCTCCCAGTTCTTCATCACCTTCAAGGAGACCCCGTGGCTCGACGACAAGCACACGATCTTCGGCGAGATCGCGGAGGGGCAGGACGTCGTCCAGAAGCTCAACGGCCTCGCAAGGGGCGAAGGTTCGCGCGACACGAGCCCGACGAAGCCGCTCCGCATCGAACAGGCCTCGATCGAGGTCGAGTAGAGCCCGTGTCCCGCGGGCGGGGCGCCCGGGACGGGCCCCAGGCCGTGTGCACGTAGGCGCAGGAGCGCATTCCGCAGGGGCCTTGGGCCTCGGACCTCGAACGTCCCGTAGGGGCCGACGAAGGGTTCCGGCGGTTCGAGCTCGCGCCGGGTCGGCGTCAGGCGGGGTGGTTCGCGGCTCCACCCACCGACTGGGTCCGCGTCAGAGGTCCTGCTTGGCGGGGCGGACGATGATCTCGTTCACGTCCACGTCGCCGGGCTCGGCGATCGCGAACCGGATCGCGCGGGCGATGGCATCGGGCTCGATGGCGATGTCCAGGAATCCCTGGATGCCGTCCTTGACCTCCTGCACGGTGATGTGATCCGTGAGCTCGGTGCGTACGGCGCCGGGGCTGATGTTCGTCACGCGAACCGTGCCGCCCGACTCCATGCGGATTCCCTCGCCGAGGGCACGAACCGCGAACTTCGTCGCGCAGTAGACGGCGGCGCCGGGGAACACGACGTGGCCCGCGACGGAGCTCACGTTCACGAAGTGGCCGGATCCCTGCTCGAGCATGATCGGGTGGGCCGCCGCGATGCCGTTGAGCACCCCCTTGATGTTGACGTCGACCATGCGGTTCCACTCTTCCGTCCGGCCCATGGCGACCGGCGAGAGCGGCATCAGGCCCGCGTTGTTGATCCACACGTCGAGCCGGCCGTAGGTCTGGGTGGCCGCGGCCGCGACGTCCTTCATCTGCTCCGGATCCGTCACGTCCGACTCGGCGACGAGCGCCTCCCCACCGGCCTCGCGGATCTTCGCCGCCAGCGCGTCCAGGCGATCCTTGCGACGGGCGGAGAGCACGACCTTGGCGCCACTCTCGGCAAGGAGCTCCGCCGTGGCCGCGCCGATGCCGCTGCTGGCGCCTGTGACGACGGCGACCTTGTTCGTGACGTTCGGCGTGGGGTCTCCGAGGGTCTAGCGATTCCGCCCAACTTGTAGCCCGTCGGGACGGGGTCGTAGGAGGCATTCTCGCGCCCGGCCTCGGACATCGAGGAGGGCGACCCGTCACTTCGGCGCAGGCCTGACGTACGCCGGGCCCCCGTCCCGGGACGTTACTCCTCCAGGGCGGCGGTCTCGGGGACGCAGTCGGGACCGATTCGCACGTCGCCGACCAGGCTGGCGCCCGGCTGAACGACCAGGGTCCGGCCGCGCAGGTTGCCCTTCACCCTCGCGCGCTTCGTGAGGCGGATACCCCGCATCGCGAGTGCGTCGCCTTCGAGCACCCCGTCGATCTCGAGGTCGTCGGCCTTGACCGCGGCGTACACGATCCCCTTCTTCGTGATCCGCATGCGATTCGCGGTGTGGAACTTCCGGACCGCGACGTAGTTCTTCACGATCAGGGCTTCGGTGACCACGCGCTTGTAACAGTGCCGGCAGCTGACCGACTTGGCAGCCTCGTCCACTTCGAGGACGAGGCTGCAGTGGGTGCAGAGGATGCGTCGCCGGGTCGGGGTGGAGCCACCGGGCATCGCCAGATGGAGGCGAAGGGCAGGCGGCTACTTGCCGGCGCACACGGGGCGCATGGTGGGCGGCTCCTTCACTCCCTTCGCGGTCGTCACCGGAGCCGGGGTCGCCTTCACGTCGGGTCCGACCTCGCAGCGCCCGATGAAGGTCGCGCCCTCGACGACGAGGAGCTTCGACGCCTTCACGTCGCCGAGCATCTGGCCGGTTGCGCGGAGCTCGACGCGGTCCTGCGCGGTCAGGTTACCTTCCAGCTTGCCCTCGAGCGCGAGGCTCGCGGCCTTCACCTCGGCCTTGAGGTGACCGCTCTTGCTCACGAAGACCTTCCCGGTCGTCGTGATCGAGCCGTCGAACTTGCCGTCGATGCGCACGCCGCCCTGAAAGGTCAACTCCCCGTTGAACTGCGCATCGGGGCCGATCACGGTTGCGAAGTCGTCGTTCTTGGTCGATATCGATTCGGCCATGCTGCTCTCCAGTTCCGGCGGGGACATCCCGCCACCGCTCGGGCGGCACCCTAATGATAGGGGGGCCCAGCCCCGAGAAGGCCGTTCCCTGGGCTCAGCGACGGACCGTGAACCGGACCTTAACGCCCCTGCGGACCCGCGTCCCCGGGGCCGGGAGCTGCCCCGTCACGCCCTTGCGCCCGGGCCCGCGCACGGCGCTCGCGACGCCGACGAGACCGCGCTCCAGGAGCAGACGCTGCGCGTCGACGAGCGAACGGCCCGTGAGATCCGGAACACGTACGAACCCGAACGGGGACTCGCCGCCGGCGGTGAGTCGGTACGCGACCTGAACCGTCGCACCCCGCGGGAGGCGCGCTCCGGGCAGCGGCGCCTGCAGGGTCACGCGGGTCGAGGCGCCGGCGGGGATCGGCGGGCCGCTGAGTTGCGTGCGGAGTCCCGCCGCCCGCAGGCGTTCCTCGGCCTGGGTCGTGGTCGCCCCTCTCACGTCGGGCACCAGCACGCGACCGATGCCGGCATCCATGGCGAGCACGACGCGGACGACGCTGTCGGGCGTGACGACCGTCCCCGCTTGGGGTGTCTGGGCGACGACGAGAGCGCCGCGGGGCACGTGCATCCCGCCTTCGAACGCGAGGCGGAGGCCGGCCTCCCAGACACTCTGTGCGGCGGCGTCGGGCGCGAGGCCGACGAGGTCGGGCACCGGAACGCCATGCGGAACGCCGCGAGGAACCTCGACGCGGACACGTGTCCCGAGGGGAACGGCCGCACCCGCGGTCGGCCGCTGCGCGAGGACGATCCCCGCGCCCTGGCCGGCGGCTCCGGGGCGACGGCGGACCTCGAGCTGGATGCCCGACCGGCGGGCGCGCGCGAAGGCCGCGGCCAGGGCCAGGCCTTCGAGGCGCGGTACCTCGACACGGGCGGGGGCGTGGGTACGTGCGGCGGGGAAGGCGACGACCAGGCGAACGGCGCTTCCCGCGGTGGCCCGCGTACCGGCCTCCGGTTTCTGGCGGAGCACCGTGTCCTGGTCGAACCGGGAGGGCAGGCGTTCGGCGCGCGCGACGAGCCCGAGGGCCTCGAGGGCGTGTGCCGCCTCGGTGGGGTCGAGGCCGTACAGGCTCGGCACGCGGACGCGGCGGGCCGCCCCGCGGGAGATCCTCACCTCCAGCTCGACGCGGGCCCCGTACGTCACGTGGGTCTCGGGCTCGGGGCGCTGGCGGCGGACGCGGCCCTGGGCACCGTGCCGCGAGCGCACGAAGCCAGGCACGGGGATCAGCCCCAGGTCCAGCAGCACGCCCTCCGCCTCGTCGAGCACCATGTGCCGGACGTCGGGCAGCGGGAACTCGATGTCCCCGTGCGGGGCGCGGCCGACGACGAGACGGAGCACGCCGCCGAGCGCCAGCCTCGTGCCCGCCCTCGGCTCCTGCGACACGACCTCGCCGCCGCGCCGGCCGCGGGCCGACCGCTCCCCGATCTCGAGCACGTACACCTCTTCGAGCGCGGTCACGACGACGTCCACCGCGAGGCCGACGACGTCGGGAACGATCGTCTCCACCCGTACGAGCCGCGTGACCACGAGCTCCACGGTCGTGCCCGTCGGAACGCGGTTGCCGGGCGCGGGGCGCTGTGTCTGCACGCGACCCGGCCGCCCTTCGGCGGTCCACACGAGCGCCACGTCCAAGTTCGCCGACTCCAGGCGACGCGTCGCGTGCTCGAGATCGAGTCCCACGACACGCGGCACGGACACGCCGCGGTCCGCCCACGCCGGCGACGCGAACGCGCACGCACACGCGATGGACAGGACGAGAACGAGGAGCAGCGTGGGCCGTCGCATGCCGAAATCTCCGGGGGGTGGCGCAACGCAGGAGGCAACGAGAGTGCCAGCGCCCGAGCTGACCGTCCCCAGAAAACTCGAGATCCCCACCTTACTAAAATAGTCCTTCCCTATAGCAACTGTAACTGATGGCTTTGTT
>JAUXCH010000159.1 GCA_030618975.1 Planctomycetia bacterium | reverse complement strand
GGAAGGCGGCCTTCTTGTCGATGCGGCAGAAGAGGCGCGCGAGGCCGAGCTCCTGTTCGGGCCAGGGGGCCCTGCGCCGGGTGAGGTCGGCGAGCGCTTCGTCGTCGCGCTCGTAGTCCAGCGTCCGGTGGTCGACCTCGATTCTCATGCGAACAACATGCTAGCAGACGGGTCCGACAGTGTTCGGCGCCGCCATGTCTGGCGCCTTCGGCGCGAGCGGCCGGCACGCTTCGCGTGGCGGCCTTTGGGGAGATAGCGCCGGGGCGCTATCTCTGCAGCCTGGCGCGCCTTGCGCGGCAGGCTGAGACAGTGGGAGGAACGGCGCTGAAGTGCGCGGGTCAGTCCGCCCAGGTTTCGTTGCGCGGATCCCGGTGGCGCCGGAACCACTTGGCGAGCCCAGCCATGCTGAGCAGAGGTTCGCCCGCCTCGTCCCTGGGTTCGCCTGCCTGGTGCCACGTCGCGGCGATCGCGGCGGCACGCAGGTGGTCCCAGAGCCGGACGTCCTGGCCTCCCGCCGCCCGCTCCTCGAGCGGCGCGTACGCGGCCACGAGATCGCGCACCATCCGGTATCTGGGCTTCCCGGGCATGTGCTCGTGTCGCGCGATGGCCTGCAGGGCCAGGAGAGGCACGTCGACGGTCTCCGCGGTCGGGTCGGGGGGAGTACGCTTGCGTCCCCTGTGCAACGGTCCGGGAAGATCCCGCTCCTTGCCGACGAACGTGCATCGCAGCCAGTCGAAAGCCTCCGGTGAGTCGAGCGTCGATAGCGCTTCGAGCGCGGCGCCGACCAGGGGACTCAGAGCGAGGAAGTCGGGGAATCGCAGCCACTCCTCCTCGAGTGTCGCGGTGATCTTGCCTGCAGCGTCCGAACGCCCCGTCTCGGAGAGGAGGGCGAGCGCTTTCCGGTTCACCTCAGCGTGCACATTGGTCTGGGTCTCCCGCAGGAGCCTCTGGAGGGTGAGGGCTTCGCCCAGGACGTCCACCCACTGGGCGCGGAGCCCCGCCTCTCGCTTCGCAAGCGCGTTTCGTTTACGCACCCATGCCGTCAGCCGACGCTTGTTCTCGTCGGCGGCCTGCTTGCTCTCCGCCTCGTCCGCGTCCGGGGCCACCTGTACGAGCTCGGGCTTCCGGGGCGCGGCGAGAGCGTCGAGACTCGCGGTCGCGGCGTCGAAGGCGGCCAGGATCTCCGCGGGCTCGGCGCGCGGCCTCAGGACCCGCTTCGCCCGTTCGAGCGCGTCATCGGCCCGGTCGAACGCGGGCGGCGTCTCCTCTGCGCGAGACGCGGGAAGGAGGAGGCCGATCAGGACCACCGCGACGATCCAGCGTCCCGAGGTTCGAACCACGAAGGTGCGCATGCCTGCCGACTCTACGACCTGAGGCGTGCTGATTCCAGGGCTCTGGAGGATCGCCGGAGATGCGTCACGTCGCCCGGCCAACGGGCCCACGGTCGATCGGGTCGTCCGTGGGTGGCGACTCGACGCTGGGGCCGTCCGCGCTGTGGGCAGACCGACGCACGGTCTACCAAGACCGCAGAGGAGCAACCGGCCAGGCCGCCCACCCGGAGAGGGAACGGAGGCACAGGCCGCTCGTGAGCGGCGGACGGCTTGCGCCGTCAGTTCGCGCGGCGGCGGATCGAGAGGATCTTCACCGGCGCGAGCGGCTTGTCGCCGGGGCCGGTCTTGACCTCGCCGATCTTCTCGACGACGTCCATGCCCTGGATGACCTTGCCGAACACGGTGTGCTTGCCGGTCAGCCACTCGGTGTCCTTCAAGTTGATGAAGAACTGCGAGCCGTTCGTGTTGGGTCCACTGTTCGCCATCGCGAGCACGCCCTTGAGGGGCTTGTGGGCGCCGACGCCGTCGAGGTACTTGTAGCCCGCCAGTTCGTAGACGTCCTTGATCGTCAGCGCATCGACGCGCTTCTGGACCTCGTCCTTGCGTGCGTCGAGATCCTGCTGGCTGGTGATGCCCATCTGGCGGAGAAGAGGCTGGAGGATCTTCTGCTGGTAGTCGGGCTGGCCGCGGATTCCCAGCCAGCCGTGAGGCCGCCCGTTCTCGAGGGCTTTCAGATCGGCGAGGCCGAGGGCCTGCGCGTCGATCTCGTCCTCGAACGTGTAGCCCGGGCTGCCTGTACCCGTGCCCAGCGGACAGCCGCCCTGAAGCATGAAGTCCTTGATGACGCGGTGGAAGTTCAAGCCGTCGAAGTAGGGACGCTTCACCATCTCGCCGGTCTTCGGGTCCTTGAACTCCTTCGTCCCCTGGGCGAGGCCGAGGAAGTTCGCCACGGTCTTCGGCGCCTCGAGGGCGAACAGCTCCACGTGGATGTCGCCCATCGAGGTCTTGATGACGGCGACGGGGTCGTTGGGATCCTCGAGGGCACCCTCCTCGGCCCTGGCGAGGGGCAGGAAGGCGACGACGAGGAGAAGTTGCAGGCAGAGGAGGGTAGTCTTCATCATCGAGAGGGTTCCTCGGGGGCCGGCGCAGCGAGGCGTCCGGTCACAGGTTCCGGTGGCTGCCGTCGCACATGGGCGTGACCCCACTGGTGCCGCAGGTGCACCAGGCGATGGTCGTCTCCTCCGCGAGATCGACGATCTCGGGGGACGAGTCCGTGCCCTCGTGGGAGCCGTCGCAGAACGGGGCGTTCGCGGTTCGCCCGCAGCAGCAGAGCGTGTGGCGACCGGCGGGCAGGGTCGTCTTGAGGGGCACGGCCTCGGGCAAGGGATCTCCGCGGGGGAGAGGAGACTCTAGGGCGTCGGCGGGGGGTACGGGTTCCCGTTGCGGTCGATGGGGAAGCAGCACTCGTTGACCACGTAGTCGTACGTCCCGCTCGGCTGGCAGAGGGTCGGGCACTGGGATCGAGCGCCCGTACAGCCCGCGAGCGCGGTCGCGCCCACGACGAGGGTCAGGACGATCAGGATCGAGAGCATACGGCGCATCGTTACCTCCTCCGCGACGGGCAGAACCTAGCAGGGGACCTTACGCCCTGTCCACCGGGGCGTCCCTGCGGGTCGTGATCTCGCCGGCCGCCTCTTCGGGGGTGGAGACGTCGAAGGTCTCCCCGGCGATCAGGTCCTTGGCGTGGAACGCTCCGTCCGCGTCCGGCGTGAAGACGAAACGGATGCCCAGCCGGTCGGCGTAGCGCATCTGGGCGCCGTGCTTCTTCGGTTCGGGGAAGACCTCCGCGGACAGGCCGCGCGCGCGCAGGCCGGCCGCGAACGCGAAGGCTGCCTCGAGGCGTTCCGGCCCCGGGTGGACGACCATCGCGTCCGAGACCGACTGCCGGGCCGTGCCGCCCTCGCGTTCCTCGACGGCGGCGAGGAGGCGGTCGATGCCGATCGAGCCGCCCACGCCGGGCAGCCGAGACTTCGTGTACAGCCCGGCGAGGTCGTCGTAGCGGCCGCCGCCGCCCACGCTCCCGAAGCCGGGGGTGTCGGCGAAGTGGGCCTCGAAGACGATTCCCGTGTAGTAGTCGAGCCCGCGGGCGATCCGCGGATCCACGCGGAGGAGCCCGGGATCGACGCCGGAGGCGATGGCGAGGTCGCGCACACGCCCCAACGCGGCCAGGCCCTCCTCGCCGACGCGGCTGCCGGTCACGGCGCCCTCGAGGCGTGCGAGCGTGTCGGCGTCGTCGGTGCCCATCTCGGCGAGGCCGAGGAGCCGCTCGGTGCTCTCGGCGGGCAGCCCCGCCTCCCGCATCTCGCGTGCGACGGCCTCGGTCCCCCGCTTGTCGAGCTTGTCCAGTGCGCGCAGAACCGGCACGGCGAGCCCGGACGCGTCGAGGCGCTCGAGCAACCCGGCGAGGATGCGCCGGTCGTTGAAGCGAATCGTCACCGCGCCGACGTCGAGCGCCCGGTAGGCGGCCGCCATCACGACCAGCATCTCGGTGTCGGCGGCGTCGCCGGTCGCGCCGACGAGGTCGGCGTCGCACTGCAGGAACTCGCGGTAGCGCCCCTTCTGGGGGCGCTCGCCCCGCCACACGGGGCCCACGTGGTAGCGGCGGAACGGGAAGGCGAGCTTGCCTTCGTGCTCCGCGACGAAACGCGCGAGGGGCACCGTCAGGTCGAAGCGCAGGGCGACGCGACGCTTTCCGGCGTCGTCGAACTCGTAGAGCTGCTTGTCGCTCTCCTCGCCACCCTTGCCCTTGAGGATCTCGGCGTACTCGAGCGCCGGGGTCTCGATGGGGCGGTAGCCGTGCGCGCGGAACACCGCCGACACGACGTCGACCATGCGCTCGCGGCGCAGGGCTTGGTCGGGCATCAGGTCCCGGAACCCCTTCAGGGTCCGCGGCGGGATGAGCGTCACGGCGATCCTCCAGCGTGTCGGCCCCGCACGGGGCTAGTCCTCGGGACCGCGCGTCGTGTCGACGAGCTGGGCGAGGTAGGCGCGGAACCAGTCCATGTTCACCTTGCCCGAGATCTTGATCTCCTCCACGACGATGATCCCGGTGTTCACGAATACGCCGACTCGCGCCGGGCCCAGGCCGCCGCCGTCGTCTCCGCTCACCCTGCCCTTCAGACTCACCCCGTCGGTGCGTCCGTGGAAGCTGCCTTCGCACACGTCCCCGTCGCGGATCAGCTCCATCTTCAGACGGTCCGCGTTCTGGATCTTGACCGAGGTGCGCTCGGCGATCTTGACGTAGCCGATGAACTCCGGGTCGGAATCCGCCCACACGCCTTGGCCCATGAACCACAGCAGGTGTCCTTGATTGACGTGCGCGGGGGATCCCTTCTTCAGCTTGAAGAGGGTGTTGTTCACGTTGAACATGACGGCTCTGAACTCGTCGCGGTCGTCCACGGCGAGGATGCCGAAGTCGTGGGCGACCTCCGCCACCACGCGCGCCTCGATCCTCACGTCGGGCTCCCACACGATCACGTGGAAGAGACCCGTCGCGCCCGCGAGGCGGATCGCGCCCTGGTGCGGCTTCCAGGTGACGGGGCGGTCGCTCGGGAACGGCTGCTCGATCGTGAAGTCGCGTTGGACGACGGCGGCGTCGTCGAACCCGTACTCCACCTCGAGGCGGCCGCGCTTCTCCTCGCAGGGAACCGACAGCAGGCCGGAAGGTCCCTCGGCGCCGACCTTCGCCGCGAACCGGCCGTTCGCGATGCGCCGCCGGTGCTGCTTGACGGTCTCGGAGTCGCCGTAGCGGAGAAGGAGCAGGGAGTACGCCTTGAGCGCGTCCCGGTAGCGCCCGGCCGTGAGCTCGGCGTACGCCTCCCTCCACTGCTTGAAGGCGCCGGCCTCGACGAACACGTCGTCCGGCCCGTCGCCTGCCTCGGGTGGGGGAGGCGTGTCGCGCGGGTGCATGCCCGGTGCGACCGGCACGGGCTTCGGCCCGTCCCTCGGCCCGTCCCTCGGTTCGGGCGGCGGGCCTCCGCGGCTCTTCATCAGCTCGATCGCGCGCTCCATCAGGCCCGTGATCTCGGCGGACAGGTCCGGCGGGTACTCGGGGCTGGCAGCCAGCAGCGCGCGGTGAGCGGCGCGCGGGTTCGTGCCGACCAGGGGGCCGATCTTCGCGAGGAGGGCGTCGAGGGACACGCGGGCGCGAGCGCGGATGCTGCGGCGCAGCGCGTCGACGTTCTCGCCGCTCGGCGTCGCGCCGTAGTGGCGCTCGAAGTTGCGCACCGATTTCAGCGCGGTGGAGAAGAACCCGTCGCGCACCCGCCTCTCGATCTGCTTCTCGAGGGTCGTGAGAGCCGCCGCGCCGGCCCGGTCGTACAGCTCGCGGATTCGCGCGCGCGCCTGGTCGGCCTCGGGACTCCCGGGGAACTTGCGCGCGAAGTCGCGGTAGCGATCGAGAGAGCCGTCGAGGTCGTCCCCGTGATCCGACTCGTACTGGGCGACCTGCCGGTACGCCTGGGCGGGGGGCTCGAGGCGCGCCGCGCGCAGCTCGGGCACCGTCGGCGGGTCGGGGACGTAGGCGGTCGTGCTTTCGTCCGCGCGCAGGCCGGCGAGCCGGTCGAGCACGAGGTAGAGCCCCACGAGCAGGAGGAGGGCGCCGGCCAGCGACACGGCGGTCACCCAGGGGTTGGCGCGGACGCGCGTGACGCGCTTCCTCGTCCTCGGCTGCTTACGCTCGGCGGGGGGCCCGGCCGCGACCTGCCGGAGCGCCGCGGGGGTTCGGCTCGCCGGCTCCCGATACACCATCACGTCCTGGGCGAGCGCGATCCGGTCGCCGTCGGCGAGCCTGCGCCCCTCCCCCGGCCGGTCGTTCACGACGGGGACCGCCTCGCCCGGCAGGGCGCGGACGACGTATCCACCCTCGCTCGCCGCCAGCAGCGCGACGGCCTTCATGAAGGGCAGGGGGTTGGCGGTCAGCCCGCCGCGCGGTCCCGGGCCGACGTAGGCCGTGTCCTCCAGGATGTCGTACTCGACCGTGCCGAGGGGGGAGGGGAGGAGGAGGTGCGCTCGGCGCCGCGGCGACATATGCTTCGTCCGGATCGGGGCGGTCCGCCAATCGTACGGCCTGCCTCCGGGCGAGGAAGCGATGGCTGAACGACGCGAGGATCTTCCCGAAGACGCCGTGGCCGGGCCCTCCTGGAGCGCCTGGTTCGCCTGGGCCTGGGTCCTCCTCGTCGTACTGGCGGCCGCGGCCGAGCTCTTCGACCTCGAGCGCCTCCGGCTGGCGCTGGACCTGGCCCACGGCTTCTGATGTAACCCCCGGCCCCCTTCGCGCGGTCTTGGGGTGTGGCTCCCGTCCTCTCCGCGTCCGGTCGCCTGCTCCGCACGGTGCTCGATCTCGTGTGGCCGCCGGCCTGCGCGGCCTGCGGCGAGCCGGCCTGGGAAGGGGACGGCCTCTGCGCCCGCTGCGCCGCCTACCTCCCGGCCTCCGGGCCCCGTTGCGCGCACTGCGGGCGGCCGGTCGGGCCGTACGCCCGGCCCGGCCCCTGCATGCGCTGCGAGGACGAGTCCGGCCGGCTCGACGGGGTGGTCACGGCGTACGCCTACCGCGGTGTCGCCCGGGACCTCGTCCTCGGGCTCAAGTTCCGCGCGCGTCTCGAAGCGGCGCCCCCCCTCGGTCGTGCCCTGGCCGCGGCGATCCTCGAGGCCCGGATTCCCGGAGACCTGATCGTGCCGGTGCCGCTCTCCCGTCGGCGCCGCCGCGCACGGGGCTACGACCAGGCGGTCCTCCTCGCCGCCGAGGTCGAGGCCGCCCTCCCGATCCCCTGGGACCCGCACGCCCTCCTGCGCCGCCGCGACACCCCGCCGCAGACCGCCCTGCCCCGGATCCGCCGCGGCCGGGGGCCGCGCGGCGCGTTCCGCGCTCGCCGCAGCCGTGTCCGCGGCCGGAGCATCCTCCTCGTCGACGACGTGCTCACCTCGGGCGGAACCGCGAACGCCTGCGCGTCGGCACTCAAGCGCGCGGGGGCCCTGAGCGTCGTGGCGGCCGTCGCGTGCCGCGCGTAGGGTGGGGCGCATGGACGAGACCCTGCCGGTCGTGGAGGTGAGCGGGATCTTCGCCGACGAGATCGTCGCGGGGGAGGTCGCCGACGCGTTGAACCGGTGGTTCAAGTGGATCCTCTCGGAGGAGGGAGGCGTCCCCGACATGTTCGAGCCGCTCGGCGTGGACGGCGCGGACTGGGCGTGGTCGGTCGAGGACGTCGACTGGACTCTCGGGCCGCACGCGCGCGCGCTGGGCCCGGAGGTCCGCGTCAGCGTGCAGACGCAGGAGACCTACCGGCTCCTCTCCGGTCTGCTGCGCCAGCTCGGCGCGTCCTCGGCCCGCATCCATCGCGAGTGACCTCCGAGGATCGCACGCGTCGTCACGGAGAGCCCGGCACCATCGAGGTCCCGCCACCATGGAACGTGCGCGCAAGCTGATCCGCCCGTACCGGGACCAGAAAGGCGTGATCGGCGTCTACCTCGTGGGCTCGGCGACGCGTCCCTTTCGCGACGCTTCGAGCGACTACGACCTCGAGGTCGTGCTCGAGGACGACGCCTACGCCGCCACGCCGATGGACGAACGGCACGTCTTCGTGACCGACGAAGGCCCGCCGAAGAAGGTCGACCACGAGTTCTACCTGCGGTCCTGGTCGGACTTCGAGGCGCTCCTCGATTCGCGGCAGGACGTGGTCCGTGCCGGCTACCGGCACGCGGTCGTGCTCCACGACACGGACGGCCGGGTGGGCCAGGTGGTGGAGCGCCTCGCGAGGCTTCCCGACGACGTGCGCGACGAACGGCTGCGCGTGCACTGGCTGGAGTTCCTGTTCGGTCTCGGGCGGGCACGGAAGACGTTGGAGCGGAAGAAGGTGCTCGACGCCCGCCTCGTCCTGGCCGACGCGCTCCGCGGCGCGGTGAAGCTCCTCTTCGTCGCAGAAGGCGCCTGGCCCGCGCCGGCGCACTGGACGCGCGAGGAGCTCGCGCTGCTCGGCGCGCCGCCCGGGCTCCTGGAGCGGATCGAGACGTGCGCGACGTCGATCGACCTCGCGGACTGGAAGGGGCTCCACGAGGCGGTACGCGCCCGGCTCGACGACGAGGGCCTCACCTTCCACCACGACGCCGAGAGCCTCGCGCAGTGGGCCTTCCTGACGCCCGAGGGCCGCGCGGCGTTCGAGCGGTGGAGCGCGGGATAGCGGCGAGTCCACCGATCCTCCCTGCGCGGTGCCTGGCACCCCGCTGTTATCCCCCCTGGGCGGTGCCAGACACCGACGGGGAGTGGCGGCGGGCAACCCTGCGTGTGAGACCGCCCTCTCGGCGTTACACCTCGCCGTGGGCTTGGCACCGCGCAGGGGGGTCTCGCGGCTCGTGCGGTGCCTGACGCTGTGCGGTATCGG
>JAUXCH010000347.1 GCA_030618975.1 Planctomycetia bacterium | reverse complement strand
GAGGGCGTCGCCGAGCGACAGCGCGCCCGCGACGTGCAGTGCGGTGAACTCGCCCAGGGAGAGACCGAACGCAGCGCGAAGGCTGTCTTCCGGCAGTCTGCCGCTCTCGGCGAGGGCTGCGTGGATCGCGGCGCCCACGGCGAGGATGGCAGGTTGCTGGAGGTCGGTGCGGACGAGCTCGGATTCGGGTCCGTCGCGGCAGATCCCGAGGAGGTCGAGACCGAGCACCTCGGAGGCCTCGTCGAACACCCTGCGCGCGGACGGCCACCGCGCGGCGACGTCGACGCCCATGCCGACCTTCTGGGCGCCCTGTCCGGGGCAGAGGATCGCGAGGCTCATCGCTCGTCCTCGACCACGCTCGCCGCGGTGGCGGCCGCGGCAAGCTCCTCGATCGTGCGCTCGCCGACGTGGTGGACCTCGTAGGCCCGGACCGCCTTCACGGCGCTCAGGAACGCGCGCGCGTCGCTGCGGCCGTGACCGATGAGGTACGCGCCGCGTACGCCGAGGAGGGGCGCGCCGCCGTACTCCGCGTAGTCGGTCCGTCCCGCGAGGGCATCGAGGACCTCCGGGGGGCAATCGCCACGCGTCACGGCTTCCTGGAGACCGCCGAGGAGGTAGTCCGCCATGCCTTCCGCGGCCTTGAGTGCCACGTTGCCGGCGAAGCCGTCGGCGACGACGACGTCGGCCTTGTCCTGGAAGAACTCCCGGGGCTCGACGTTGCCCACGAACGGGGTCACACCGCGCTCGCGAAAGAGGGCCCAGGTCTCGTGGACCAGCTTGTTGCCCTTGTGCTCCTCCTCGCCGATCGACAGGATCCCGATCCTGGGTTCTGCGATCCCCAGCGCGGAGCGCGCGTACAGCTTCGCCATCACCGCGTACTG
Source organism: Planctomycetia bacterium (assembly GCA_030618975.1). Taxonomy (GTDB): domain Bacteria; phylum Planctomycetota; class PLA2; order PLA2; family JAEUHO01; genus JAUXCH01. The sequence goes on along the minus strand of JAUXCH010000347.1, from coordinate 5,008 downwards.
GAACAGGTCCTCGGCGCGGTTCTCGGGGTTGGCTCCCGCGTCCACCAGGATCGTGGCGCCGCGGGGCCGGGGAAACGGAACGGCAATTCCGGGGCGGCGTACGCCCGGGAGGCGTCCGACCCAGAGCTGTGCGGCGGCGACGGCCGCGCCGGTCGACCCCATGTTCACGACGCCCTGCACGGCTCCGTCCCGGAGGAGCTCGGCGCAGACACGCGCGCTGTTCCGCTTGTTGCCCCGCACGGCCTTGACGGGGTCCTCCCCCATCGCGGCGACGTGGTCGGCGAACTCGATCGGAAGTCGGGCGCGCTGTTCGGGCGTCGCCTCGAGGCGGTCCAGCTCGGCCAGGATCGCGCCTTCGACGCCGACGAGCACGATCTCGACGTCCGCGAACGTGTCGAGCGCGCGCAGGGATCCCTCGACCGGCGCGGCCGGAGCCCGGTCTCCTCCCATGGCGTCGATGGCGATGCGCATGCGCTCTGAGCCCGCTCCCGAGACCCGCGGGGGCCTCGGCCGAGGCTAGTCCTCCTTGACGATCACCTCGCGGCCTGCGTAGTGACCACACTTCGGGCAGACACGGTGCGGGGGGCGCATGCTGTTACAGCGATCGCACGCCGCCAGGGCGCGGGCGGAAAGCGCGTGGTGGGAAGCTCGCATGCGGCTACGCCGCTTGCTGAGCTTGCGGTTCGGAACGGACATGTCGGGGGGTCTCCACTGAGGCAACCGGCTCCGGCCGCATCCTTCCCCCGGGCATCGGAGACCCGATGCCCTGGGTGCGCACCCAGGTTGCGTGGGCAGCCCGGGAATGTATGCGGCACCCCCGGGGCGGTCAAGAATGGCCAGGGCGGCGCACGCCGTGGCAAGCCCTTGTCGCCACGGCACTTAGGAACGGTTCTCGCCACCTTGGGCCAGGGCCGCCTCGAGGGCCTCCCGCGCCTGCGCGAGGGCCTCGTCCCGACGTTTCGCGTCCTGCCCCTGACCCTGCGCCATGTCGGGCCGTCCTCCGCCGCGACCGCCCAGCACTTCCGTGGCCGCACCGAGCAAGGCCCGGGCGTCGAGGCCCCGCTCGACGGCGGCGGGTGACAGACCGACCAGCAAGGGCGCCTTGCCGCCCGCTTCGCCGATCACGACGGCCACGTCCACCCCGCCCTGCTTCAACCCGTCCCAGATGCCGCGGAGTGCCTTCCCGTCGACACCCGGGAGCGACACGGCCTGGACCCTCAGCCCGCCGAGATCCTCGGCGGTCTCGACCAACCGCCCGACGGCCGCGAGGCCCGCATCCCGACGTCCCCTCTCCTCCGCCTTGCGCAGGCTCTTGACCTCGTCCTTGAGGGCTTCGACCCGCTCGAGGATCTCGTCCGGCACGACCTTGAAGGTGGTCGACAACTCCTTCACGAGACGGCGGTCGCGGGCCGCCAGGCTCACCGCCCCGAAGCCCGTCACCGCCTCGATGCGGCGGACACCGGCCGCCACGGCGGTCTCCTGGGTGAGGCGGAACGCGCCGATGTCGCCGGGGCGTCGGGCGTGCGTCCCGCCGCACAGCTCCGACGAGCCGCTCTCGACGGAGACGACGCGCACGAGGTCGTCGTACTTCTCGCCGAACAACGACGTCGCCCCGGAGGCCTTCGCCTCGTCCAGGGGTTTCGTCTCCGTCGACACCTCGTCGTTCGCGAGGATCCACTCGTTGACCAGCCGCTCGACCTCCTCGATCTCCGCCTCGGCCATCGCCTGCGGGTGGCTGAAGTCGAAGCGCAGGTGGTCGGGCGCCACGAGCGACCCTTCCTGGCGGACGCTCTCGCCGAGGATCTGCCGCAGGGCGGCGTGGAGCAGGTGCGTCGCGGTGTGGTTGCGCCGCGTCGCGTCGCGCTTCGCGTCGTCCACGACGACCTGGACCTCGTTGCCCGTCTCCATGCGCCCCCGCGTCACCGCGCCTTCGTGGAGCACGTAGGCTTCCCGGGCCTGCGTGTCGCGCACCGCGACCTGCCCACCGTCCACCGTCAGCGTGCCGGCGTCGCCGACTTGGCCGCCGCTCTCCGCGTAGAACGGCGTCCGGTCGAGAATCACCTGGACCCGGTCACCGGCCTCGATCGTGTCGACGAGCGCTCCGTCCCGGACGAGGCCGACCACGCGGGCCGACGCCTCGACCCGGTCGTAGCCCACGAACTCCGTCGTCTGGACCTCCCTGGCGCGGAGGTCGCTGAGCGGCCCGCCGACGAAGATCGCGCCGTGGATCTTGCTGCCCGCGCGCGCCCGCTCCTGCTGCTCGCGCATGGCGACCTGGAAACCGTCCTGGTCGATGGTGACGCCACGGCTCGCGAGGAGGCGCGCGGCGAGGTCGACCGGGAAGCCGTACGTGTCGTAGAGCTTGAACGCCTGGGCGCCGCTGAGGACCGCGCCTGCTCCCATCCCACGCGTCTCGACCTCGAGGAACCGGACGCCCTGCTCGTACGTGCGCCGAAACTGCGCCTCCTCGGTGTCGAACACCGAGCGGAAGACCTCCGCCCCCTCGGGCAGCGTCGGATAGCCGCCGGCCATCACCTGCAGCACGGGATCGACCAGCGCCGACAGGAACGGATCGTCCAGCCCCAGCTGGATGCCGTCGCCGATGGCGCGGCGCAGCACGCGACGCAGCACGTAGCCGCGGCCCTCGTTCGAAGGACGGACACCGTCCGCCACGAGGAAGCAGGAGGCGCGCGCATGGTCGGCGATGCGCCGGATCCGGCGCGGTCCCTCGCCCTCGGGCAGGTCGCCGTTGTCGAGGAACGGGTGCTCGACGCCGGAGATCTCCGACACGGCCTCCACGATCGGGCGGAAGAGGCTCGTGGTGAAGACCGAGTACTGGCCCTCGATCATCGCGAGCACGCGCTCGAAGCCCACCCCGCAGTCGATGTTCTTCTGCGGAAGCGGAACCAGGTCGTTCACGCCGCGCCGGTCGAACTGCGTGAAGACGCTGTTCCAGATCTCGACGAAGCGGCCGGAGTCGAACTCGTTCGACCCGCCGTCGCCCTTGGCGCGCCGCTCTCCGTAGTCGAAGTAGACCTCGGAGCACGGTCCGCACACACCGTCGGGGCCCTTCGTCGGCGCATCCGCGGGCCAGAAGTTCTCGTCGGCCCCGAAACGCGCGATCCGCTCGCGCGGCACCCCGATCTTTCGCCAGGCGTCGTACGCCTCGTCGTCCTGCTCGTAGACCGAGACCCACAGGAGGTCGGCCGGCGCTCCCATCTCCTTCGTCAGGAACTCCCACGCCCAGGCGATCGCCTCGGTCTTGAAGTAGTCCCCGAAGGAGAAGTGCCCCAGCATCTCGAAGAACGTCAGGTGCCGCGGCGTCCGGCCCACGTGGTCGAGGTCGCCCTGCCGGAAACACTTCTGGATGGTCGTCGCACGCCGGTACGGGGGCGGGACGAGCCCCGCGAAGTACTCCTTGAACTGGTTCATCCCGGCGCCGGTGAAGAGCAGCGTGGGATCGCTCTCGGGCACCAGCGAATCGCTGGGGCGACGCACGTGCCCGCGCTCCTCGAAGAAGGCGAACCAGGCCGCGCGCAGCTGGTCGGCGGTCAGGGAGCGGAAGGGGGACTCTGTGCCCATGGCAGGCCTCTGCGGAAGAACCGGGGAGAAACGGGGACGCGAACCGCGCACGCTAGCACGCTCGCACGCCCCCGTCCCCCGCTATCACCCTCCACCGCGATCGCCGCTTGCCTATCGCCGCTTGCCTATCGCCGCTTCATCGTCTTCTGCGTGACCGTCTTTCGCGAGCCGTTCCCGGTCGCCGCCGCCACCGCCTGCCGCGCAGTCGCCTCTTGCAGAGCCGCCTCCCGCCCCTCCGGCGAAGCCGCGTCCGGCACGTCGGCGGACGGTTCCTCGCCCGGGACGGGCATGCCCAGCGCCCGACGCGTCTCGCCTTCGACGTCGGCCAGCAGGTCGGCGTTGGCCTTCAGGAACTCGACCGACTTGTCGCGCCCCTGGCCAAGGCGGGTCTCCCCGTAGGAGTACCAGGAGCCGCTCTTGTCGACGACGCCCGCGTTCACGGCGAGGTCCAGCACGTCGCCCACGTAGGAGATGCCCTCCCCGAAGAGCACGTCGAACTCGGCCAGGCGGAACGGCGGGGCGATCTTGTTCTTGACCACCTTCACCCGCGTGCGGTTGCCGATCGCCACGTCGCCCGGGCCCTTCAGCGCTCCGATGCGGCGCATGTCGAGCCGGACCGAGGAGTAGAACTTCAGCGCGTTCCCCCCCGTGGTCGTCTCGGGGCTGCCGAACATCACGCCGATCTTCATGCGGATCTGGTTCGTGAAGATCATCGAGGTGTTGGAGGACCGGATCGCGCCGCTGAGCTTCCTCAGCGCCTGGCTCATGAGCCGGGCGTGGAGCCCCACGTGCGAGTCGCCCATCTCGCCCAGGATCTCGGCCTTGGGCACCAGCGCGGCCACCGAGTCGATGATGACGGCGTCGATCGCATTGCTGCGGATCAACGTCTCGGCGATCTCGAGGGCCTGCTCCCCGGTATCGGGCTGCGAGACCAGGAGCTCCTCGAGGTTCACGCCGAGGTTGCGCGCGTAGGCCGCGTCGAACGCGTGCTCCGCGTCGATGAACGCGCAGATCCCGCCGGCCTTCTGGGCGTTGGCGATGATGTGGCTGCAGAGGGTCGTCTTGCCGGAGGACTCCGGACCGTAGATCTCGGTGATCCGGCCCCTCGGCACCCCGACCCCGCCGAGGGCGAGATCCAGCGACATGCTGCCGGTGGAAATCCCGGCGACGCGCGGGATCGCGCCGCCACCCAGGGTCATGATCGACCCCTTGCCGTACTGCTTCTCGATCTGGCCCAGCGCGGCATCCAGCGCCTGCTGCCGCTGGCGCTCCTCCTTGGTCACTGTCGGATTGGGCTTGGACTGGCTCACCATGTCGTTCGGACCCTTCTCATCTCAGGCGGTGTCGGAAACCGGGGCACACCGGCGCCCCCTCAAAGACCGCTTCGGAACCGGAGGCGGTCACAAGAACCCTTCGATCTGCCGAT
>JAUXCH010000838.1 GCA_030618975.1 Planctomycetia bacterium | reverse complement strand
GCTGCGAAAAGCGTGGATTTTCACCTGACCCCGATCGGTCCTGACCCCGATCGGTGGTGTTGTCACGGGGCGGTCGCTGCGTCCAGGTCGATCCGGCCCTCGCCGAGCTCGTCGGCGATCTCGGGATTCGTGGCGTCCAGCGGGACGGCCGTGTCCTCCAGGCGCTCGAGGAGGTCCTCCGGCTCGGCCCCGGGGTCGAGCTCGCGCAGCAACGCGTAGGCGCCGCTGACGAGCGCCGCGCTGAACGACGTGCCGGACCAGCGCGCCGTCCCCGTCTTCGACGGGTAGGCGCCGAGGAGGTCCACCCCGGGCGCGGACAGGTCGATCTCGCCCCCGTAGGACGCGAAGGGCGCGCGGACGTCGAACTCGTCGATGGAGGTCACCGAGAAGGCGTGGGAGAGCGCGGAGGGGAAGTTGACGTCGTCTGCGCCGGTGTTGCCGGCGGACGCGACGACGTAGACGCCCCGTGCGCGCGCGGTCTGCACGGCGTCGTGGAGAACCTTCGTGCGTTCCTCCATGCTCACGGACAGGTTGATCACGTGCGCGCCAAGGTCCGACGCCATCGAGATCGCGGTGGCGATCGTCGAGGCGGATCCGATCGAGTCGGAGTCCAGGACGCGGAAGGGCAGGATCCTCGCGTCCGGCGCGACGGCGAGGACGAGGCTCGCCACGAACGTGCCGTGCCCGTAGCCCTCGTCGACGAGGCCGTCGCCGTCGTTGTCCTTGCCGTCGGCCTCGTCGAGGGGATCGGGGTCCCCGTCGACGAAGTCCCATCCACCAGGCTCCACGTGACCGTCCAGGAACTCGTGCGGGAGCACACCGGTGTCGATCACCGCCACCAGGATTCCCGCCCCCGTGGCGCGGAGTCGCGCAGCGTCGGCGCCCACGCGGAGCACCTCGGGTTGGACGGGGATCTCCGAGGCCAACAGCAGCCCGCCCGCCGGTAGCGTCGACCCGTCGCCCTCGGGCGCGGTCAGCCCCACGTCGGGGTCGGCTCCCGCGACCCGCCCGTCCCCTGCCATGTGGTGCATGAAGTGCATCATGCTCATGCCCTCGGGGACCGACACGCGGTAGTAGGGAGTCCCCGGCACCTCGCCCAGCACGGTCGCGCCGAGATCCTCGGCGATCTCCTCGATGTCCTCACCGGGCTCGGGCTCGACCAGCACCCACTCCGTGCTCGTCCCCGCGGGCGGTTCCGGTTCCGCGACCGGATCGTCCGTGACGACGACCGGACTCGAACCCGAGCCGCACGCGGCCGAGAGGGAGAGCAGGAGCAGCAGGGTCAGAAAGACCGTGGTTTTCATCGTGGGATCCCCGACAGGCGGAAGTCCAGCAATCCGGCCGCGTGGCCGTTTCGCTCGATCAGTGTCTCGAGCGTCCGGCCGAAGGCCGCGGGTGGATCGTCCACGGCCGAGAAGCCGTGAAAGAGCTCCATGAGGTCGGCCGTCATCCGATCATCGACGTCGTTGGAGGTCCACAGCACGAAATGTGCCCCTCCGCCCAGAAGGGAGGTCGGAAGCCCCCCCCAGGCGAGACCCGGCGTGCCCGGCGCGCGTCCCGTCCGACAGGCCGCCAGGACCACGAGACGGGCCGCGACGGGCGACGGCAGGTCCGAGCTGCCGAACCACCCGTCGGCGACGCGCACGCCCCCGAGGCCGGGTGCGTCGGGCGCATCGAACCCGTGGCCGGCCAGGTGGACGATGTCTCGCCCGGAGAGGGCCTCCTGGACGGCGGCCCGCGTCGCGCGCTCTCCGTCGAGAACGCGTGCGCGGCACGCCATCCGGCGCGCCTCGCGCCGCGCACCCGGCAGGCCGTCCCCGCCGAGGGCGATCACGGTCGTCCCTGCCCCGCGCGGCCCGCGCCCGCTGCGGACGCCCAGGGAGGGAACCCGGAGGAAGGAGCGCGCGGCGCTGAGCGGCCTTCCGTCGAGGGGGAGCACCTCCCACGGGACGTCGGGCAGCGCGGGATCGGCGACCAGCCGGATCGCGCCCCGCGCGGGGAGATCCTGCAGCGGCACCAGGAGTCGACGTCCGAGTTCCGCCAGACTACGGTCCAACACCGAGCCCGCCTGCGGCAGGCGACGTGCGCGCTCGTCGTGGAACGCGAGCATGTCCAACGCGGCCTGCAGCTCGTGCACCGAGCCCAGGTCGTACGCCTCCCCGACCGCTCGGCCGCGGCGGCTGAGCGCGCGGACGCGCCCGCCCCGCAACCAGACGTGGATCGCGCTCACGCCGCGCGGAAGGGAGGCACGCCGAGGGGTCGCCGTGGCGACGATGGCTCCCGCGCGTCCGCGGCGCTCGGACGCCCTCCACGCGTCGGCGGCGCGACGCTCGAGACGCCGCGCCTCCTGCGTCAGCGTGACGGCTTCGCGCGGATCCAGTCCGCGCGTGGGTCCCGGGCCG
>JAUXCH010000095.1 GCA_030618975.1 Planctomycetia bacterium | reverse complement strand
GCGGGTGCCTCAGCAGCGGCCAGGCCTACCGCGCCGTGAACCTCAGGATCCTCGTGATCCTCGGATGCATGCTCGGCCTCGGGCTCGCGGTCCACCGCACCGGTCTGGCGCACGACGCGGCCGGAGCGCTCGTCGGCGCCGCGAGCGGGTTGGGCCCGGCGGGCATCCTGGCTGCAATCTTCCTCGCCACCCTGGTGCTGACGGAGCTCGTCACGAACGCGGGCACGGCGGGCATCATGGTGCCCATCGCCATCGAGACGGCCGTGGTCGCGGAGGTTTCCTACGTGCCGTTCGTGATGGCCGTCGCGCTTGCCGCCTCCTGCTCGTTCCTCACCCCCATCGGCTACCAGACGAACCTGCTGGTCTACGGCCCCGGCGGATACCGGTTCACCGACTACGCCCGTTTCGGTCTGCCCCTCAGCCTGCTCATCTGGGTCGCGTCGATCTTCCTGCTCCCCGTCGTGTTCCCCTTCTAGGCGATGCAGGACGCCGGGTACGTCATCACCGAGCACACGCGGCCGGGTGGACCGGCCTCTCTCTGGCGGCACCGCGGGCTGCTCGCGAGCCTGGCGCTCAAGGAGATCCAGGTCCGCTACCGGCAGGCGATCCTCGGCATCGCCTGGGCGCTGCTGCAGCCCGTGGCGCTCATGCTCGTCACGACGCTCGTCTTCCACCGCATGCTCGCCGTTTCGTCGGGCGACGTGCCGTATCCGCTCTTCGTGTTCGCCGCACTCGTCCCGTGGACGTACTTCCACACCTCCGTGACGGGCGCGGTCCCGAGTCTCGTCACCAACGCGGACCTCGTGCGGCGTATCTGGTTTCCGCGCGAGGCGCTGCCGCTCGGTCACGTCGCCGCCGTGCTCCTCGACCTCGCCGTGGGCCTCCTCCTGCTCGGCGTCCTCGCCGTCGCCTACGGCGTTCCACCGTCGCCGGCGTGGCTCTGGCTGCCGCCACTCCTGGTGGTCCTCGTCGTCACGACGGCGGCGGTCGCGCTCCTGTTCTCCGCCGTCAACGTCTACTTCCGCGACGTGAAGCACGCGCTGCCGCTGCTCCTGCAGGTCGTCTTCTTCGCCACGCCGATCGTCTACCCGCTCTCCGCGGTGCCCGACGCATGGCGACCCGCGTTCGCCTTCAACCCGCTGACGGCGGTCGTGGAGGGCGTCCGCAGGGCGACGCTCGAGGGGCGCGCGCCCGAGGTCGCCGTGACGGCGCCGGGGTCGGCCGTCGCCCTGCTCCTCCTGGCCGTCTCGTGGCTGGTGTTTCGCCGCGCCGAGCGACGATTCGCGGACGTGGTGTGATGCCTGCGCTGCTCCGCATACGGGACCTGGCGAAGACGTACCGCCGCGGCGTGGCGGCCTACGGCACGCTGCGCGACCTGATCGCGGGCGGGACCGGGGAACGGCGGGCCGTCCGGGCGCTCGACGGCGTCAGCCTCTCGGTCGGGTCCGGCGAGACCCTCGCGGTGATCGGCGAGAACGGTGCCGGAAAGACCACCCTGCTCAAGGTCGTCGCCCGCATCACGCCACCGGACCGGGGACGGGTCGAGGTCGGCGGCCGTCTCTCCGCGCTCATCGAGGTCGGCGCTGGATTCCACCCGGAGCTCACGGGCCGCGAAAACGTGATGCTGCACGGATCGATCCTGGGCCTGTCGCGCCGCGCCCTGCGCGCGGCCATGGACGAGATCGCCGCCTTCGCGGGCCTGACCGACGCGATGGACACGCCCGTGAAGCGATTCAGCACGGGGATGTACGCGCGCCTGGGGTTCGCCGTCGCCGTCCACGCCGACCCGCGCGTGCTGCTCGTCGACGAGGTGCTCTCCGTCGGGGACGAGGCCTTCCGCGTCCGGTGCTACGAACGCATCGACGCGTTGATGGGCGGCGGCACCGCGATCCTGTTCGTGAGCCACGACCTGGCGGCGGTCGAGCGCGTGGCCGCGCGCGCCGTGTGGCTGCACGAGGGCGGCGTCCGCAGGGAGGGCAAGGCAGGGGAGGTCGTGGCCGCCTACCGGACCTTCGCCACGGGAGCGTGAAACCTCGTCGGGCGGTGCGGGTACCACCCGGCGACCCCACCCCCCGGAGCGAATCCCATGCGACGCACCGTTTCCGTCCTCCTGTCGACCGGTGTCCTGTTCGTTCTCGCGGTTTCCCTGCGCCTCGACGCGCGGGCCGACGAGACGCCGCTTCCGCTGCCGATCTCCCTCGAGGACGTCGAGCTCCTCCCCGTCCACGAGCTCGAGTGGGCCCGCCTGCTGGGCGAGCACCGCGCCCTGGTGACCCGCCTGATGTTCCTCGGTGCGCGCGTCGAGAAGGTCTACGGCCACCTCGAGGCCCGCGAGGACAAGCAGGACGCGGGCAGTCGCAAGCTCCTCGCCGAGATCGCACGCATCCGTGAGCAGCTGCGTCCGCACCTCGTCCGGCTCCTGGAGCTCCTCCGGCCCCTCGGCATCGACGAGGAGGTTCTCCGGGTGCTCGAGGACACGCCGCGCGGCGCGTGCCGCGTCGAGCGCCAGGCGATGCGCGTCGCGCTGCACGTCCCACGCCTCACGACGCGCCAGCGCGAGATCCTCTCCCCTCTGGTCCCGGCTGCCGAGGGCGCCCTGCTCGCGCTCGATCGACTACGCGACCGGGAGGGCATCGACGAGAGCGTGCTCGACGCCGACACCCGCGCGCTGCAGAAGCGCTTCTGGCGCGTCGTCGACGCGACCCTCGACCGGGACCAGCGCGCCGCCCTCCGTCGCAGGCTGCCCACGAAGATGGCGAAGCACACCGACCTCTTCGCGCACCTCTACACCTTGCCCGGACTCACCGTCTCGCAGGGGACCCGGCTCAAGGCCGTCCTGGTCGAGCTCGAACAGGCGGCCGTGCCCGACCAGGCCGTCGCCGCCCGCGTCGACGCCCGGCTCGCTCGCGAGGAACTCGCCGGCGGCGAGCGCGCGCGTCTCGAGCGCGAGAAGCAGGCGGCCGAGGAGCGGACCCTCGCCCTCTTCGTCGAGGGGTGGACCGAGGGAATGGCCGTGCTGAACCCCGAGCAGCGTGCCGAGCTGGCCGCCCTGCCGCCCCTGCTCGCCGCCGGGGAGCGCCCCGGTGACCTGGAAGCCTGGCTTGAGGCGATCGAGCCCACGCCCGCACAGCAACCCGCGCTGCAGGCGCTGTTCGTGAAGTACGGTCCCGTGCAGGGCCAGATGCTCCAGCGCCTCGCGCGGGTCGCCTTGCTGGAGGAGGGCTCCGGCCCGGACTCCCCGCAGCGGGAGATGGCGGAGATCCTCGGGGCCCAGGCGTGGGCCGAGGCCCTGGTGGAGGCACGGAAGGCGGCGCACGAGATCGTGATCGACGTGCTCACCGCCGAGCAGCTCCTCGGCTGGGTGCTCGCCGGCGCGTGAGCGCCAGGTTCCCCGCGCGGTAGGCTTTCCGGCCGGAGCCTGCCCCGCCCGATGACCCACGACACCGTGATCGTCGGCGCCGGCCTCGCCGGCGCAACCACCGCCTGGCACCTCGCACGCCGAGGTGCGACGGACGTCGTCCTGCTCGAACAGGAGACCACGCCCGGAGTCCACTCCTCCGGACGCAACGTGTGCTTCATTCGAGAGCACGCCGACGACGCGTGCTGGCAGACCCTCACCGCGACCGGCTCCGCCGTGTTGCGCCGAGGCGAGCTGGCTCCCTACGAGCGAAACGGCAGCCTCCTGATCGGGCTCGGCGACAGCGACGTCTCGCGCTGGGTGCCGTTGGCACGCGGTCGAGCCCGCTGGTGTCCCGACGACGGCGTCGTCGACGTGGCCGCCCTCCTCGCCGCCTTTCTCGAGGGACGGGACGTCCGGTACGGCTGCCGCCTGCTTTCGTACGCCGAGGACGGCGACGCCCTCCGGCTCGAAACGACGTCCGGCCCGCTGCGTACGCGCGTGCTCGTGAACGCAGCCGGACCGTGGGCCGGCCGCCTCGGCGACCTGCCCCTCACACCCCTCAACCGGCACGTGTTCGTCACGGCCCGCATGGCCTCGGTCGTCCCCACGTGGCCGTTCGTCTGGGACCTCGCGCACGGGCTCTACTTCCGCCCCGAGTCCGGCGGACTGCTCCTGTCGCCGTGCGACGAGATTCCCGCCGAGCCCGGTGCGTACGACGAGGATCCCGCCGCGCTCGAGCACCTTGCGGAGCGGGTGGCGCGGCTGCAGCCGGGCCTCGGCGACCTGTTCATCGCCCACCGCTGGGTCGGACAGCGCACCTTCGCCCCCGACCGCCGGCCCGTGATCGGCTTCGACCCGCGCGAGCCCCGCCTCTTCCACGTCGCCGGGTTGGGCGGGCACGGCGTGACCGCCTCGCCCGCGGTCGGCGCGCTCGCGGCGGCCCTGCTCCTCGACGGCGACCGAAGCCCGCCCGACCTGAACCCCGGCCGCCTCGTTGGCGCCTCGTGAGCGCCTACGGCCGCGACGCGCGCAGCACGAGCCACGGCCCGAGTCTCAGGACCGCCTCCTGCCGGTAGATGCCGCGTCCGCCGAGCGTTACGACGTCGAGCATCTGGGGGCGGAAGCGGGTCACGAGGGCGAGGTTCCCGTCCAGATCCCCGAGCGGAAGCGTCTCCAAGGCGCCCGCGCGGTGCCCGGGCACGAGGTCGGCGAGCCGCTCGGTCTCGTAGGGCCCGAGGGCGGACCCCACGTCGAACGCGACCCAGCCGTCGGCGCCGGCCGTCTCGCCCGCGCGCTCGACCACGCGCGCGAGCCGCCACAAGCGGCCCGCCGGCGGTGTGCTTCCGGGCAGGAGCCACGTCTCGAGCGGACCGATCACGAGGAACAGGGAGGCGGCGACGGCCGCACCCAGGAGCACCCGCTCCACCCTCCGGCGCCGCAGGGTCTCGAGGCGCCCCAGTCCGTCGACGCCCAGCGTCACGACGAGCACGACCAGCGGGAGCCCGACCGTCAGGCCCTCCCAACCGAAGGCGAATCCCGGCGGAGCGGGCAGGAGGAGCAGCAGGAGAACGTGGAGCGCGGCACCCGCGAGCCAGGCGCGCACGACGAAACCGCTCACCCCCTCGAGACGCCAGGCACGGAGCGCGCCGGCCGGCACGAATGGCAGGAGCCCCACGAGGCCGGCAACCGGTGCCCATTCGAGCGCGAAGGCGAGCAGGCGGGCGCCGACGTGCCCGTCGAAGAACCGGGTGGGAAACGGCGTCCCGACCAGCGCGAGGAGCGCGAGGAGGAGCCCCGCGACCTTCCACCGCCGCGAAGGCTCGCGTGTCGCCCACGCGCCCACGAGAAACGGCAGGTAGACGGCGCAGGCCGGCTCGGCCAGTGGGAGGAGCACCACCAGGAGCAACCCCACGCGCCGTCCTCCAGGGCCACGCCGCGCCAGCAGGAGGAGCGACGACAGGAGGAGGGCCGACGCCAGCGAGCCGGTCCCCGCGAGGGCCCCGCCGGCGCCCAGGGCGAGGGCGGGGTGGACCGTCAGCAGGATGCCGGTCCACCGGGCCGTTCTCCGTCCCGCGGTGAGCGCGAGCACGAGCGCGCACGCCAGGGGCGCGAGGAGGGCGCCCAGCAACGCGTCGAGCCCACGCAGGGCGGCGGTCGGCGTGGCCCCCGCAGCCGTGGGCACCGCGAGCAGGAGGGGCACCAGGGGGCCGCGGTGGTCGACCGCCTCGAGGCCGAAGGACGTCTCCGCCCCCATGCGCGCGCCGCGCGTGGCCAGCGCGGCGCTGTCGCCTTCGAGCGGCAGACCTGCCAGGGGCAACCTGAGCAGCAGCCCCGCCGCGAACAGGAGGGCCAGGAACGGGAGGAGACCGCGCCGGGAGTCGACGGGTTCGCTCAAGATCGCCGGATCAGGTCGAGCTCCTGGGGAGCTTCACGCTCTTGCCGAGAGCACGGCGGTACCAGAGCATCGCCTTCACGATGCCCTCGTGCAGGCCGACCCGCGGACGAAAGCCGAGCACCTCCTGGGCCTTGATCGTCTCCGCCAGGCTGTGGCGCACGTCGGCCGGCCGGGCGTCCTTGAACTCGCCGGTGACCTCGAGGTCCAGCAGCTGGTTGAACACCGCGAGGAGTCCGGTGATGCTCACGCGGCTGCCGGAGGCGATGTTGAACACCTCGCCTTCCGCCTTGGGGGCGGTACAGGCCAGGCGGAACGCCTCGACGACGTCCGACACGTGGACGAAGTCGCGCGACTGCTTCCCGTCCCCGTAGATCTGCGGCGGCTTGCCCTGCAGCAGTGCGGAGATGAAGCGCGCCATGAGGCCGGTGTCGTCGTCGTCCGGCTTCTCCCGCGGCCCGTAGACGTTGAACAGGCGCAGGCACACGGTTTCGATGCGGTAGGTGGTGTAGAAGACGCGCGCGAGGTCCTCACCGATCAGCATGGCCGCGCCGTACGGGCTGTACGGGGCGGGTAGCATGACCTCCTCCTTCGGGAGGATCGGACTCTCGCCGTAGACCGCGCAGGACGAGGCGTACACGAAGCGCTTGATCTTCATGTCGCGGGCCGCGGTCAGGGCGTTCAGCGTCCCGATGGAGGACACCTCGAGCGTCTCGTGCGGGTCCTTGACCGAACGTGGCACGCCGGTGACGCCGGCCAGGTGCAGCAGGTAGTCGCAACCCTTCGCCGCCCGCTTCAGCGTCTTGGCGTCGCGGACGTCGCCCTCGACGATCCGCACCTCGGTCTGCTTGTAGTCCTGGAGGTTTCGCCGCTGTCCCCGCCGGAAGTCGTCGTAGACCACGACCTTGTCGCCGCCGGCGACGAGCGCTTCGACGAGGTTGGTTCCGATGAAGCCGGCTCCCCCGGTCACGAGGTACTTGGCCATTGGGACTCCCAAAGCACACCTGGAGGCCCGGTCCGGGCCCACGGAATCGTCGCGCAAGGTAGACGGATCCTGCGCCGGGCCCAAGTCCGGCCCCGGCGCGCGGGCCCCAAAGCCCGGTTTCAGGCCCCCGGGCCCGCCCCCTCGTAACTTCGGTACCAGGCGAGCGTCCGCTCCAATCCCTCCCGGAGGGGGACACGGGGCTCCCAGCCCAGGCTCTTCGCCCGGGTGATGTCCGGTTCGCGGCGCTGCGGGTCGTCGACCATCGCCTCGACGTGCTCGAGCGGGGCGTCGCTGCCCGTGACCTCCTTCATGAGGCTCGCGAACTCGAGAATCGTCATCTCGCCCGGGGCGCCCACGTTGACGGGGTTCCCGTCGGCCTTCTCGAGCACCGTCAGGATGCCCCGCACGGTGTCCTCGCAGTAGCAGAAGGAGCGGGTCTGCTCGCCGGACCCGTGGACCTTGAGCGGCAGACCGCATTCCGCGGCGTCGAGGAACGCAGGCAGGACCCGACCGTCGTCGAGGCGCATACGCGGCCCGTAGGTGTTGAAGATCCGGATGATCTGCGTGTTGAGGCCGTGCACCTTCCGGTAGGCCATGGTGAGGGCCTCGGCGAAGCGCTTTGCCTCGTCGTACACGCCGCGGGGTCCGACGGGGTTCACGTGGCCCCAGTAGGTCTCGGGCTGCGGGTGGACCTGGGGATCCCCGTACACCTCGCTGGTGGAGGCGATGAGGAACGCGGCGCCCTTCGCCCGGGCCAGACCCAGCGCATTGTGGGTGCCCAGTCCGCCGGCCTTGAGCGTCTGGATCGGGAGGTCCAGATAGTCCCGCGGGGACGCGGGGCTCGCCAGGTGGAGCACCGCGTCCACCGGCCCGGTCAGGAAGATGCCGTCGCAGACGTCGCGCTTGACGAACTCGACCCCGGGATCCGAGTCGTGCTGGGCGATGTTGTCGAGCGAGCCGGTACACAGGTTGTCGACGACGACGACGTCGTCTCCGCGCGCGCGGATCGCGTCCACCAGGTGCGAGCCCAGGAATCCGGCGCCGCCGGTCACCACGATGCGCGCCACGTCGTTCTCCTCCGGTCCGGGACTCGGAACCGGCGTGCGAGGATACCCCGGGAGCCCGCGACCCGCGTCGATCAGGACAGCAGGTCGTCGAGGAACCGGGTGTTGTAGTCCCCGCGCACGAAGTAGGCGTTGCGGAGCACACGGCGCAGGAGCGGAAGCGAAGTCCGGATGCCCTCGATCCGAAACTCCTCGAGGGCCCGCTGCATCCGCCGGACCGCCTCCTCGCGGTTGTCGCCGTAGACGGCGAGCTTGCCGATCAGGCTGTCGTAGTGCGGAGGCACGAAGTAGCCGGCCTCGATGTGGGAGTCGATGCGCACGCCCGGACCGCCCGCGGGCAGATACCGGGTCACCCGTCCCGGAGACGGCGTGAAGCCCCGGTCCGGATCCTCCGCGTTGAGACGGCACTCGATCGCGTGCCCCTTGGGGCGGATGTCCCCCTGCTTGCGCCCGAGCGGCTCGCCGGCGGCGATCCGGATCTGCTCCTTGACGAGGTCCACGCCGGTGACCAGCTCGGTCACGGGGTGCTCCACCTGCACGCGTGCGTTCACCTCGATGAAGTAGAACTTCTTGCCCTGGACCAGGAACTCGACGGTTCCCGCTCCGTGGTATCCGACGTTCTTCGCGAGCTTCACGGAGGCCCGGCACATCTTGTTCCGCAGATCGGCCGCGATCCCGGGGCTGGGACTCTCCTCGATCACCTTCTGGTGGCGCCGCTGCACGGAGCAGTCGCGGTCGCCCAGGTGGACGATGTTGCCCTGCTGGTCGCCCAGGATCTGCACCTCGACGTGCCGGGGACCGACCAGGTACTTCTCCACGTAGAGCGACGGATCGCCGAACGCGATCTCCGCCTCGGAACGCGCCGACTGCAGGCCCGTCTGGAGCGCGATGTCGTTGTGCGCGACCCGCATCCCGCGCCCGCCCCCGCCGCTGACCGCCTTGATCAGCACCGGGTAGCCGACCTTGCGGGCAACCTCGAGGGCTTCCTCGTCCGACGCGATCGGGCCGTCGCTGCCGTCGACGACGGCGAGCCCCGCCTTCACGGCAGCCTTGCGCGCCTCGGCCTTGTCGCCGACCTGCCGGATCGTCTCGACGTCGGGCCCGATGAACTCGATGTTGTTGGCCCGGCAGACCTCGGCGAAGTGCGCGTTCTCGGAGAGGAACCCGTAGCCGGGATGCACCGCGTCGACGTTGGCGATCTCGGCGGCCGAGATGATGCTGGGGATCGAGAGGTAGGACTGGGCACTCGGGGCCGGACCGATGCAGATCGTCTCGTCGGCCAGTTCGAGCCAGGGGCCGTCCGCATCGCCGCGGGAGTAGACGACGACGCTCTCGATGTCGAGCTCGCGGCAGGCGCGGATCACGCGGAGGGCGATCTCACCGCGGTTTGCGATCAGGATGCGCTCGAACATGGCCGCGGCCCGTCTACCCGACCTTGACCAGGAACAGCGGCTGGTCGAACTCCACCGGCTGGCCGTCCTCGAGCAGGATCTCCACGACGTCTCCGCTCATCTCCGCCTGGATCTCGTTGTTGACCTTCATTGCCTCGACGATGCAGACGATGGTCTCCGGGTCGACGCCGTCGCCCACGTCCACGTACGGGTCGGCCTCGGGGTTGGGTCGCCGGTAGAACGTCCCCACCATGGGCGACCGGATCTCCTTCGTCCCGGGCGGCGGCCCCGCCGGCGCCTCGGGCTCCTCGGCTCCCGCGCCGGGCGCCGCGGCGGGCGGCCCTACGTAGGCTGGGCCCATGTACGCCGGACCGGCAGGTGCGACATTCGAGCCCGCCTTCCGCAGGCAGACGCGCAGGCCTTCCTGCTCGATCTCCAGCTCGACCAGCTCGTTGTCGTTCATGAGCTGGACGAGCTTCTTGAGCTCGCGATGGTCCATCCGTACTCCCGCGGCCGCATTCGAGCCGAGCCACTCTAGGCCCTCGTTTCCGGCGCTGTCAAGGAATCGGGTCCCGGCCGGCCCGGGAGCCTACCGGGGCACGGAGGACCAGCTCCGCGATTTCGACGGCGTTGAGTGCGGCTCCCTTGCGCACCTGGTCGCCGGCCAGGAAGAGATCCACGGCCCGCTCGCAGGACGGATCCCGGCGGATCCGCCCCACCTGCACGTCGTCCCCGCCCTCCGCGCCCAGCGGCGTGGGAAAGGCCAGGGTGGCCGGATCGTCGACCACCCGTACGCCGGGCGCCTCGGCCAGCCACCCGCGCACCTCGTCCGGGGTGACCGGCCGCTCGAACTCCACGTTCACGGCCTCGCTGTGCGCCCGGCGGACCGGCACGCGGACGCAGGTGGCCGTCAGGCGGAAGTCCGGTCGTTCGAGCAGGCGCCGGGTCTCCTTCACCATCTTCCACTCCTCGAGCGTGACGGCGTCGTCGCCGAAGGCCTGGACGAACGGGATCACGTTCCCGTGGATGGGCTGGGGGTAGATCCGGGCCTCGAGCGGGCACCCGTCCCGTGCGGCCTCGGCCTGGGCGTCCCACTCGGCCAGTGCGCCGGCGCCGCTGCCCGACACGGCCTGGTACGTCGAGCACACGACACGCCGGATGGGCACCCGGCGCTCGATCGGCGCCAGCACGACGACCAGCAGGATCGTCGAGCAGTTCGGGTTGGCGACCAGGTTGCCCCTGGCCTCGATCCGGTCGTTGACCCTCATCACGCACAGCGGCACGTCAGGCGCCATTCTCAGAGTCGAAGTGTTGTCGATCACCAGGCATCCCT
>JAUXCH010000266.1 GCA_030618975.1 Planctomycetia bacterium | reverse complement strand
GCTCCAGGGTTTCGGCTTGCATGACAATACGGCCAGCCGCCAGCGCACGCCGCACGGTCGATGACCGTCCCCGCGAGCACGGGGCCCTCCGCCATGTAGAGTTCGCGCGCGGCATCTCCGTCGTCCGCACCCGGAACCGTCACGAGGTGGGCGCTCGTGACCTCCACCGATGCGCTCGATGAACGGTTGTCCAAGTGCTCGCGCAGGATCGGATTCACGAACTCCGGGTGGAGGGGCAAGAGGAGCCAGGTCCCCGACGGCACGCTCCGGACCGTGAAGCGGCCCTGGGCGTCCGACGAGCCGGGGATGATCTCCGCCTTGCCCAGGATGGACCGCACATCGCGAGGCAGGCAGTACACGACTGCCCCTTCGATGGACGCTCGCGTCCCGGCCACAAGCACGGTGCCGGTGATGTCGTACGCGGGATACTTCGAGGCGTCGTCGCAATCGACGTCCTGTCCGTCGGCGCACGCGGCGTCGACCGGAGACGCCCCGTCGAGCTCGATTCCCGGGCCTCGACCCGCCAGGCTGGGCGTGCCGGTCGCGGAAGCGAGTCGCAGGTCGCCGTCTTGCACTGCAGGCGCCGTGGCGCGATCCAAGCCCACGATGAACCACCCGGCGAGCGCACCGAAGAGCAACAAGACCGCCACGGGGAACAGACGCGACTTCATGAGACGCAAGCAGGGTAGTGGATCGCCGATGGCGCTGCCAGCCGACGCTTCCGCGGATCGAGGCCTCGCAAGGTGCGTCGCTTGCGGCGAATCACGCCGCGCGCCGGAGGCGCGTCTCGACGCGGGAGCCCTCCACGTCGGGCCACACCCCGGTCACGGACCGTAGCGCAGCACGGCCATGCGCCCGGGCTCCACGGTGACCCGCACGTCCGTGCTGTGGACCGCGCCCACGAACACGGAGAACACGTACTCGCCGGAGGGGAACGGGCCCAGGATCGTCCCGGGACGACCCGACGCCTCCTCGCCGATGCCTCCGAACTCGCCGTCCCAGTCCTCGTAGCGTCCGTACGCGATCGGATGACCGTCTTTCCGGCGAATGCGCACGCGGCCGAGCGAAGCCGGCAGGACCGCCGTGGGAGCGACCTGCACGAGACCGGCGGGCTCGAGCCGAACGTCGAGCTCCTGCCCCCTCGGTCCGGGCACCGGGCGGCTCGCGTGGGTCTTGCCCAGCACCGCGAGCACGTGAGGCACCTCCTGCCAGGTGGCGTCGAGGTGCATCTCGTCGTGGACGCCGCTCCACCTCGCGTCCCGGATCTCCACCCGTCCATTCACGTCGCGGCCCCGCCCGAAGAGCACGAGCTCGCCCCCCCGCTCGCCGTCCGGCGACCCGGTGACCCGCAGTCGGATGTCCGACTCGAGGTCCTGCTCCGTCACCGCGGACGGATCGTAGTCGGGGTCCAATCGGACGATGACGTCGCGGCGCACGACCTCGCCGGGAGAAACCGTGAACGGCGCCAATCTGCCCGCGAGCACCCCGCCGGCCCGCCACGAGATGCGCACCGACCCGGGATCCGCGTAGACGACGGCGCGATCGGGGTACGGCTGGTCCTTTGCGGGGCCGATCATGACCCCGGCGCCACTCGCCCAGCCCTCGTCGACCTCTACGTAGAAGTGCAACCAGCAACCGTTGCCCCGCCACGCCCGCGAGAACGTGCCCTCGTACGTGAGTCGCAGCTCGATGGCGGCGGGCCGGATGGCGATCACGTCGACCGTGTCTCCGGCCCGTGCGACGTCGGGCACGGTCGTGTAGCGAATGGGCGGGCGCAGGGAGCGAGGCGCGGGTGATGGTGGCGGTGGTGGTGGTGGCAGCGCTGACAGTGGCGGTGGCGGAGCGTTTGCCTTCCGGCCGGTGGTCACACGAATCCGCCACTCGACGCCGGACGCGAGGCTCGGGGTCGTCACGACGGAACCGGTTCGCTCGAGCCAGATGATCGTGCCGCACCCAGCGTGCTCGCCGCGCCCGGGTGCGCCGCGAGCCTGCTCGTCGTGGTGGGCGCTCACGAGGGCGAGCAGCACGTGCCCGTCGGGCGGGGCCGGAAGTCCGGCAGGGACGCGCACTCGCAAGGGGGCGTAGCCGGGAAAGGTGATCCGCGCCGTGGCCGTCGAGCCGTCCTCCACGAGGACGTCCTCCGTCAACGCGTGTCCACAGGATCCGACGAAGCCCACGTCCCACCGGCCGGCACGCGGAACCGGAACCCGCACGGTGGGGCTCGTGGACGCACTCGCCCGTACCTCCGCGTGCGCGATCTGATCGACCTCGTCTGCGCCCAGCGCCCCCGCCGGCAGCGCGTAGCACGTCCCCCGGACCTCGGGCCAGTCGTACGGCGCCTCGACCGTCACCTCGATCCAGCCGGCGACGCCGGGCGGTGCCCCCGAGGGCGGGGGAACCGGGCGCTTCGCCTCGGCATGCCCCTCCTCGCCGGCATGCCCCTGCGGTGTACGACCCTCGAGACGGGGTGATTCGGCCTCGACGAGCGGTCGCGCGGGTAGGTCGGGGGGGCTCGCGTCGGCGCGGCGTGCCGGGTCCGGCGCTCGCGACCCCGCACCGAGAGCCCAGACCAGGAGGACCGCGACCGCGACGGCCGCCACCAGGAGGGCGAGGACGCGCGGCAGGCGAGACGGAGCGAAACGCATGGTGGGATCCAGTGGACTCCACGACTTCGTACCCTGCAACGGCGAATCCACGCCAGCCGTCAGCGCGTGTCCTCGATGGGGAGGACGACCTCCGTCTGGCCCGCTGTCAAGCGTCGCGCGCCGGCCCAGGCGTCCTCGGAGAGTCTCCACGCCTCGGCCGCGATCGCGAGGACGGTCTGATCGCGCCTGAGCCTGTCGATCCGGAAGCTCCCGTCCTTTCCAACGCCCACGGCCTGAGGCGTGTCCTCCTGATCCTCCCGCGGATCGAGTAGAAGGTAGTGGACCCGGGCACTGGAGGAGCGACCCGCCGCAGGCAGGATCATGCGTCCACTGATCGTGAAGGCCTGCTCCAACGTGATGACCTGATCCTCCGGCCGCCAGACGTGGATCACCCGAGACAGCAACTCGTCGTGCAGGTCGTCCGGGCACGAGACGGCGAGCACGTAGTCCCGGTCGGGATCCAGCCCACCGAGACGCAGGGAACCCGCCGCGTTGGTCAGGCCGCCCCACCAGGCGGACGCGTGCGGGTTCTCGAGCTTGTGCCGCACCCGGACGGACGCCTCGGGAAGGGGATTGCCGCTGGGGTCGTGCACCGTGATGCGCGGCGCGATTCCGCGGCGGAGGGTGAACGTGAACGGCGCCTCGCCGGGCCTCAGCGTTGGAAGGGTGATCGGCAGCCACTCGAGCGGCAGCGAAGGATGCACGACGTACGAACCGTCCGCAAGGCCGTCCAGGCGATAGCGACCTTCGGCATCGGTCACGGTGACGACGCGACCCTCCCAGGGCGTCGGATCGGAGACCCCGTACAGGAGCTCGAACCAGCGCTCGTCGGGGTCCAGAAACCGCGCCGACCTCGCCGTGATGCGCAGACCCGGCACGGGCTCTCCGCCCTCCGTCACGACCCGTCCGACGATGGAGGCACCCGCGGGCAGCGCCACCTCCACGTCGTCGCCCCCGGGCGGGACGTCGAACACCGCCGTGCGACAGCCGTCGAGCCCTCGACCGGTCGCGTCCCGCGGATCCCACACCTCGAGCCACGCGCGCTCCTTGTCCCAGGCCCGAGCCCGAACGGTCAGCGTGGCCCGGCCGTCCTCGACCGCGCGGCGCATGCTCCTTCGCTCGTGCCCCGGCACGGTCAGCCGGATCCGTGCGTAGGCGTGCGGCACGGGCCGTCCCTCTGCATCGAGTACGAACACGCGCCACGTCCGCACGGGTTCGCGCTCCGCCGTGGCCCGCGCCCACGCCTCGCGGAGGTCGACGACGGCGTCGGCGGTCGGCGACGTCACGGTCATCTTCGTGGACGCGCTCACGCCCTCCCACCACAGATGCCCGCGGAGGGTCACCTCGCCTGGCGGGGCGTACGGAATCAGGAACCGACCGTTCTCGTCGACGCGGCCGTAGTGGGTCCCCCCGACGCTTGGGAAGACGCTCACCGCCGTCGGCGGAATCCCGGGTGGGGCGACGACGCGCCCCGAAACCACGGCTACGGGCAGCAGGGAGAGAGGACAGCGGGTCGGGTGCTCCGGGTCCGGCGACCCCGTCACCTCGGACGCCCTGGAGGGCGAGGTGTAGCCGACGCGTCGCGCCCGGACATGGACTGGAGATCCCGGCACCGGACCGAGCAGCGCGCGACCGTCGGCCCCCGTGATCCCGGTGTGGTGAAGCCCCTCGGCCGTCGCCGTTACCTCGACGCCGGCGAGGGCGTCCCCCGTCGAGGCCGCCGTCACCTCCGCCAGGATCCAGTGCGCGGGATCCAGGTGGATCTCGATCCAGGTCGTCTCGCCGGAGCGGGCGCGGAGCGTCGTCGTCGTCTTCGGAGGCGCCACGTCGCTGCGCACCACGAGGCGATAGGGACAGTCGGGCAGACAGGTATCGAAGCGGAACCGGCCGTCGGCGTCGGTCGCCACGGGCGTCGTCCAGCCGGGCGCCCCGTAGTAGGAGAGCGGGAACCCGGAACGCCTGTCGGTGCTCGGCAGGCATGCGACCATGCATCCGGAGACGCTTTCGCCCCGGGGGCCGAGGACCCGCCCTTCGAGCGCACCCGCGGGAATCACCTCGAGGACGCTCTCGGATTCCGCGCCGGCCGAAAGACGGAGCATCGAGGCGACATGGCCCCCGTGGGGCCCCATCTCCGCCAGGTCCCGGGAAACCCAGCCGGCCCCCGCGGCGAAGATGAACACCCGTCCCAGGGGTACGTCGTCGAGCGTGAAGCGGCCCGTGGCGTCCGACGTCGTCGAGGCGCAGGCCGGGCGATTCCGCTGCCGGATCGCCATGGCGAAGACCGGTACGTGGGCGACCGGCTCCCGGGGCTTGGCGCTGAGGACCACGCCCCCCACCTTCGCAGCCCGCAGCAAGCGGATCTGGATCCGACGGCTCGGTGGGAGCTCGAAGGCGACACCCTCGGGAGGACCGACGGAGGTGACCTGCGCGTCCCACGTGCCGAACTCGAGCGGCCCCCAGCCTCGACGGCCCAAGGCGGCCGGCTCGAAGCCGGCCGCCTCGACCGCGAACGAGACGCCCTTCGGTGGCAGGCGGACACGGAAGGAACCGCTCGCATCCGTCCGCAGGCGCTGGCCGACGCGCTCGCGGCCGTCGCGTGCTCCGAAGGCCTCGACGAGGGCTCCGGGCACGGGCGTCCCGTCGTCGGCGGCCAGGACGCGGCCTCGGATGTCGACGTACCCGTCATCGACCACGAAGCGATAGGTCCCGTCGTGGGGCAGCACGAGCCAGGGGGATGGGTAGCGAACGCGCCCCGGCAGGAACGCCGCCAGGCGCACGTGACCGGCCGGTACGCCCCGGACGACGAACGAGCCGTCGTCGCCTGTCGGAAAGAGCCCGAGGCCGTACGTCAGCCGTTCCCCGAACGCGTCGCCCTCGTACCGATACCCCCTGCGGTGGTGCACACGGAGGAAGCCGCGAAAGGGCCGGCCGTCCGCGTACACGGCGACGCCGCGGAGGAGGGGTTCGCCGGTGGGCAGATCCAGGCGGACGCGCGTCGTCGTACCGGGTCCCGCGACGACGACCGAACGGGAGGCCCGCGTGCCGTCGGGCCCCCGGGCGCGCACTTCGTAGCGCCCTGGCACCACCTCCGCGAACACGAAGGTCCCGTCGGACGCGGATCGCGTCCGCGCGAGCGGCCCCGCCTCTCCGACCAGGTCCTCGTAGAGCCAGCCGGGCTTCGCGACCCGCACGGGTTGGGGACGGGGAGTCGGCCGCAGATACCGCAGCTCGACGGTCGCCGCGATGCCCAAAGCGCCGTGACGCACGCGCCCCTCGATGCGGCCGACGGAGACGACGTTCTTCGTGGCCGGCAGCGCGCGCCCCACCAGCGTGGGATCAGCCGGCCTCGCGGGCACCTCGATCTCACCCTCCGGAAGCGGCGAGGGCGCTTCGCCCCCGTGGAGGAGGAGCGCGGCCGCCAGGGCGGCACCGAGAACGGTGCCGGTCAGCCAAGCTGCACGGGTCGTGCGAGTCATCCTCCGCCGGCCTCCTCGGGGACGGGCTCTGCGTGCCATTCTACGAACGCCGCGCGCGACGTGCGGCCATGTCCCCGCACGGAGCGCTCCTGGACCGTCGAGCCCGCGCGGCCCCCCGACCCGGGCTCCTCCCGCTACGTGCTCTCCGACGGCGGCGGCTGCGGCTCCTGGATCTCGGCCACGCGGATGGCCTTGGTCGCCACGAGCTGGTCGTTGGCCAGGAGCTGGAACTCGTAGGTGCCGGCCGTCGGCAGCTGGACGTTTCTCAGCTGGGCGGAGAGCTCCGTCACCTGGAGCGGGCCCGGGATCTCGATCGCGGGCGGGGCACCGCGGCCCAGGACCTCGTTGCGGCCTACGTCGAGGAGTCGGATCTCGAACGTGTACTGCCCGTGCGCGTCGGTGAGGTTCGCGTAGATCCAGAGCGACGGGTGGATGGCCGGGAAGCGGCTCGCCTTCAGCTCGTGAAAGACGCCGATGAGGGACTTCTTCCCGGTCTGCGCGTCCTGGATCACCTGGTCGCAGACGAGGAAGGCCTTGAGCATGGGAAGCGGAGGTTGCGTCACGGCGACAGCCTACCCGAACCGGACCGATCCGTGTGTGCTAGGCTCGCGCGGATGGGCGTCCAGGGCCGCGACTACATGCGAGACCGTCCGACGGGGCTGCCGAGCCTCGCCGGGCTCTCCGTGACCACGAAGCTCATCCTCGTCAACGGCGCGCTGTGGTTCCTCTACGCCGGGTCGCTCAGCTGGGGCGGGCCCGAGGGCGGTCTCTACCGCTTCATCTCGGACACCCTCCTCCTCCATCCGGGC